>JAKAXI010000247.1 GCA_021816665.1 Bacillota bacterium
AACGAAGCCGAGTTTTTAAGCCTGTTTACCTCGTAAATGGAATTCGATTGGTTCTGTACAACCTTGCTGGGGGAGAAAATCTTGAAGGGAGAGCTTTACATGGAGCCACGGATCGACTACGCAAAGGTTGCCCCGGGTGCAGTTCGCGCCATGCGGGGTCTCGAGAGCTACGTTCACGACAGCGGTCTCGAGCAGAGTCTGCTTGAACTGGTGAAGACGAGGGTATCGCAGTTGAACGGATGCGCGTACTGTCTCGATATGCACACCAAGGACGCGCGCGCAGCCGGCGAGACAGAGCAACGACTGTATGCGCTGAACGCCTGACATGAAACGCCCTTTTACACGGCGCGCGAACGCGCGGCTTTGGCGTGGACGGAAGCAGTCACGTTGGTCTCTGACGGCCACGTGCCAGATGACGTATACGAAGAAGCGCGCGGCCAGTTTACCGCAGAGGAACTGGTTCAACTGACGATGGCCGTGATCGCTATTAACGGCTGGAATCGGCTGGCCATTAGCATGAGGACCGTTCCGGGAACCTATCAGCCACCGAAAAAAAACTAAGGGCGTCGTATGGTGTCGCGCTACATACGCGTCACTTCACCTGTGCCGTCTTGCGGTGCCGACTGTCTCTTGCTAGTGAGGGAGAATACGCGGCCGCGGACGGCTTCTTCGGCGTGTTCGCGCTTGCGCAGTTCGAAGAGTTGTACCGGTGTGATGAATCCGGACGTTGCGCCAGTCGCATCCACGACCCGCACCCAGTTGGCGCTCGCCTCCACCATGGCCTGAAGCGCGGTCTTGGCTGTGTCGGTCTCGAAGACGACAGGTGCTTTCTCGACCAAGTCGGCCACGCGAGCCTGCGGGGTGAGTTTCGAGCCTCTCAGCACATCCCACGCCAAAACAATTCCTTTCGGGACTCCATCGTCGTCTTCGACTTGTAACCACGATGCAGTCGTATACCGAACCAAATCCGATTCTACTACGTCGCCAAGGCGGGGGTTTGCGGCGATGGACCCATCGGGGATAAACGCGACTTCTCTGCAGTAGTGCATCTGGAGCGGATCCGTGTGGTACTCGCGGGTTAAGTGAAGTCCGCGACGGACGATCTTCTCGGTTAAGATGGACCTCGGCAAGATCAGTGAGGACAATCCTGTCGCGATGCCGGACGTGATAAGCAGCGGCAGGAGGGCGCCGAGGTTGTGCGTCAGTTCGAGCGGAAACACAATGCTCGTGAGTGGTGTGCGAGTCACCCCGGAGAAGATGGCGGACATCCCAAGCAGTGCCCAGACGCCAGGGTGTGGGGCGTGAAACACATCTCCAGCTACCCCCCCAAGGCTACCGCCGATGATCAAAATCGGTGCAAGGATACCGCCTGATGTGCCAGACCCAAGTGCAACGACCCAGATTACAGTCTTCACGACGAGCAATGTCAAGAGTGTGTAGAGGGTGAGCTGCACGTTTAGCATCGCAGCGATGCTGTCGTAGCCAACGCCGAGTGCGCGCGGAGAGAACATGCCTCCGACGCCAATCACAACTGCGCCGAGGGCTGGCCACCACATCCAGTGAATGGGCAGTTTCCGGAACGCGTCCTCGACACCGTAGATGGCCCACGTTAAAAGAACGGCGAGGAAGCTTCCTACAATCCCGATCGCAGCTGCGACCAGGAGTAGGCTGACTGGAACGTGCTCGAGGTTCGCCATGCCAAACAACGGACCTGGCCCAATCACTGCGATGCGAATGGCGTCCGCAACTGCGCTCGCGATCGCGATCGGAACGAGGCTTCGCGGTTTAAACTCAAACACGAGCAGTTCAACCGCGAACAAGACGGCTGACACTGGAGATGCAAAGGTTGCCGACATACCACCGGCTGCGCCCGCGACCAGCAGAATGCGCCGTTCGATGGACGAAAAGTGGAGAAACTGACTAAACAGCGAGCCAAATGACCCACCTGTCATGATGATGGGGCCCTCGGCGCCAAACGGACCGCCAGAGCCGATCGAGATAGCGGCCGAGATGGGCTTCCAGAACGCGACTCGCGGTTGAACCTTACTCTCGTTGATAAGCATGGCCTCGATCGCTTCCGGTATGCCGTGGCCGCGGATTTTCTCCGACCCAAACTGAGCCATCAGACCGATGAGGAGAGCGCCGACAATCGGTGGAATGATGACCCAGGCGTGCAAGTGGTTGTGCGTTGGTGTGATGTAGGCAAAGGACAACCTGTGATAGAAGGACAGGTTGGTAAAAAAGTAGATCATCTTTAAGAGCACGATGGCAATGAAGGCGCATGCCGCTCCAATCAGAAGTGCGGCGGCGGACAATCGCAAAATTTGTGTGGAGGTTGTAAAATCGCCGGTTCTTCGGAGACGACCGCTCATCTCGTTGAAGGACTCCCTTCGTTCGTCAGGCCAATCTGTGTGTTGTGGGTGATCGTTCGCGCTTCTCTTTCGCGTTTCTCCATGGGAAGGATACGCACTCTATTTTATATCGTAATACGATATAAATGACAACGGGCGACATAAGGCGAGCGGGGGCAGCCGGGGAAGTTTGCGTGGAGAACGAAGGCAGCTACGCAGGGTGTGTTGCCGATACAAGAAGTGGGACGATGCCGTTGCATTGTCCCACCAGTGGTGTGGAAAGGATATAGGCGCTGACGGGGAAGATGCAAGCCTAGATGGTGCAGGTCGAATTCAACAGTAGAACGTCGGCCTACCGTTCGTAAAACTCGCGATTGATGGCGATCCACGCCTGTTCTTCGTCCGGCACGTACTCTTCTTGGAAGATGGCCGAGACGGGGCAGACCGGTTCACACGCCCCACAGTCGATACACACGTTCGGGTCAATCAGGTAGGTGTCCCCGCCGTCGTGAATGGCATCCACAGGACAGGCTTCCACGCAGTCGGCGGCCTTTTCGCCGATACACGGTGATGTGATGACGAACGCCATCGTTGCTCACTCCTTTCCATTGACTTCGACTACATACACAGCGTAGTCGGCTTCTCGGAGTGGAGCTGTGACTTCGGTCACGACGTCGAACTTGAGCGACACGCGGGCTCCCGCGCGACTTTGCCCACTGCCGCCGCGGTCACAGCTTCAGGACGCGCAGCCGCCAATGTCCCGGCTCGATTTCGGACACTGCGACGTGCCGCCCGCCGCCTTGCAGGGCGTCGATGAGTGGGCCGGTGCGGTGTGGTACATGAATTTCGCAAATTGTGCCGGTCGGAGCTTCTTCCACGAGTTTGACGATCTCGTGACGCGGGTGGAACCCCTTTCGAATTGCGTTTCGGGCGTCGACCGACAGCCTTGACTCCTCACGCTCAATCTCCAACAGGTCCGTCATGTCCATGTTTATGTCTCCTCTCCTCTCCTCTGTACATGCAGTTCCATAAACTCTTGCATGTGTTCAGCATGCCAAATGCAAAGGAAGTCAGGTGTGTGGTAGATCACACACCTGACGACTGTGGTCTGCGCAGGCGTGGTGGGGTGGGCAGGCGTGGTGGGCAGGGCGCGGCTAAGAGACATGTGCAGGACCGGGATCACGTCGGTTCCTTCCGCGCAGCGACACTGGCGTCTCTGTTCGCCTAGTTTGGGGGTGTTCGGACTACCGCGATGGGTAAAAATGTCGCTGCAGCGCAAATTTGCGGCGTTTAGCGACAAAATCGACATGTCCAGCACCGGGATCACGTCGGTTCCTTCCGCGCAGCGACACTGGCGTCTCTGTTCGCCTAGTTTGGATGTAATAAAACCACCCCTCTGCACCCTAACGCATTGTCTGCAGGTAGTTGTAGAGAACGACAGCGTGGTTGTGCACAGAGTCTTTAGCCCCGTAGAGAAGCGTGACGTCGCCTTCGCACAGCTCCCCAAGCACAGTTTCCACT
>JAKAXI010000248.1 GCA_021816665.1 Bacillota bacterium
CCTAGAACAAAAGATGTCCATCAAGCTCACGACTATGCGGTCTGCAGGCTTGGCAGAACTCTCAGAACTTGTGGCCACGCCTCTTCCGCAGACGCCGCTACAATCACACGGTGGGCACCCAAGCGCCGGTACAGTGCGGCACGGGTTGAGTCTGAGGTAACCAGTACGATGCGGTAAACGCCAGCCTCCCGCAGCGACTGAGTAATCAGCGCAGTATGAACGTAGTCTGTGTCTTCGTGAACAACGGCCGCATCAAACCTGCCTGCTGCGACTGCGCGACTGACAACCTTGCGGCGACCTGGCGTCTGAAGCAAATTATCCCCGTACCACTGACTCAGCCTCTTATGGTATGTCTCGATACAATCAAGCGCCGTGATGGACATTCCTGACTGTCTCGCTCGGCGATAATAGGTAGTACCTTCCCGACTGAACGATACAAGCAACAAATTGAGCATGCCGTTCTGTCACTCCTCACAACTGAGATGACAGCGCTTACATCGATCATTATACACGTGCCCTAGCATTTTGGAAAGCTGTCCAAACGTCACGATTGCGCCCAATCTTCGGCAACGATTGCTTCTCAAGCTGACACTTAGGCCTCACGACAAACCGGGACTTTGGCGTTGCGTGTGTGTATCCGCACCCGCCTCTGCTGTGTCTCCTCGCTCTGTCTCAAACTGGCGCAGCAAATGCGTGCCGTAGGCGTACACAGCGTCTCGCGCTCTGGGCGGGTCTCCTGCTGCAACGGCGTCAAAGACCGCCCGAATTGTAGACAGTCCAGTGATGCGTCGCTCGCGTGCAAACCGAAGCGTACTGCGCATCGCCTCCTGCAGGACACGCAACGTGTTTGCGAGCACCTGGTTGTTGTAGGTCTCCGCAAGGCACAAAAAGAAGGCCACCTCCGCTGCAACTGAATCTTCGCCTGTTCGTCCAGCGCACTCCAGTTGAAACAGGGCACTGCGCACCGGTCCAAGGTCGAGATCTGAGGCGTGCTCTGCCGCGAGGCTGGCGGCACCCGCCAAGAGTGCTGTCATGAGCTCGAGCAACTGTCGGATCTGGCCAGTGCCAAGGAGTACTGCAGCTTCGAGCGGTTCCATCCACATCTCGAGACTTGCGGTTCGAATATACGTCCCGTCTCCGTGCCGGAACTCGACAAGTCCCTGTCCCCGCAAGGCGCTGAGCGCTTCGCGCACAGTTGCTCGGCTACACGAGAACGTAGCTGCCAACTCAGCGAGTGTTGGCAGCTTATCCCCGGGCGCGAAACGCCCTTCTTCTACCATGGCGCGGATCGCGTGTGCAATTTGCACGTACAGCTTGCCATGTGGCAAATCCGACAAGGCCATTGCCTTCACCTCATCCGCAACCCTGACTTTGCCGCAGCAGTGACTGCGGCCGTGGGACTACTTCACAACCAAGTTGACCAACCGTCCGGGCACGTAAATCTCTTTGACGATCTGCTTGTCACTCAGCCAACCTGCGATCTCGCTGTCTGCCTTTGCCGATGCGATAGCAGTGTCCGCGGCGGCGTCTGCCGCGACTGTGATGTGCGCGCGCACACGACCGTTGACCTGAACCGCGATCTCGACCTCGTCGTCCACGAGCCAGTTGCCGTCGTACGTCGGCCAAGTTGCCGTAAACACGGAGTCCGTGTGCCCAAGCAGGGACCACAACTCTTCGCCAAGGTGAGGAGCAAACGGAGCGATCGTCACTGCTAGGGTTTCGATGGTCTCACGGTCAATGCCTGCCTCCGACTCTCCGGAGAGGGCGTTGATGTACTCCATAAATGCGCTGACGGCGGTGTTCAGACGGAAACTCTCCATCCGCTCCGACAGCGTCGCGATAAACCGATGGCGCAGCTTCTCGAGCGCGGGGCGCGTCGGTGCAGGCGTGTCGATGTTTGCCGCCGCGATCCGATAAAGGCGATGCAGGAAACGGCTGACGCCTTCGAGCCCATTCGTGTTCCACTCGGCGTCGTCCTCCGGCGGCCCGACGAACAGCTCGTACATGCGCAGCGCGTCGACGCCGTGCAGTTCCGTCATGTCGTCCGGGTTCACGACGTTGCCCTTCGACTTGCTCATCTTCGCGCCGTTCTGCGTGACCATGCCCTGGTTGAACAGCTGCTTGAACGGCTCGACGAAGTCGATCAGGCCAATATCGTAGATGACCTTAGTGAAGAAGCGCGCGTAGAGCAGGTGCAACACGGCGTGCTCGACGCCGCCGATGTACATGTCAACGGGCAGCCACTCGTTCGCCTTTTCGCGCGAGAACGGCGCTTCGTCGTTCTTCGGATCCGGATAGCGCAGGAAGTACCAGCTCGATCCCGCCCACTGCGGCATCGTGTCCGTCTCACGGCGCGCCGGGCCGCCGCACTCTGGGCAGGTGGTGTGCACAAACGACTCGATCGCGGCAAGCGGCGACTCACCAGTCCCGGTCGGCTCGTAGCGTTCAACCTCCGGCAACAAGACCGGCAACTGGTCTTCCGGAACCGGGACCGCTCCACAGGTCGGGCAGTGGATAATCGGGATCGGCTCGCCCCAGTAGCGTTGACGCGCAAACACCCAGTCGCGCATGCGGTAACTCACCGTCGCTTCGCCGCGTCCAAGCTGTTCAAGTTTGGCAACGACAGCTTTCTTGCCCGCCTCGACGTCGAGTCCGTTCAGGTCTTGCGAATTGATCAGCGTGCCAGGCCCGGTGTAGAGCGTCCGCTCGTTCTCCGGCGCTTGTCCATCCTGGGCGACCACTTGCACGATCGGCAGGTCGAAGGCTTCGGCGAACTCGAAGTCGCGCTCGTCGTGCGCGGGCACGGCCATGATGGCGCCTGTGCCGTAGTCCATCAGGACGTAGTCCGCGATCCAAATCGGCATCTTCGCCCCGGTCAGCGGATGGACTGCGTAGGCGCCGGTGAACTCACCGGTTTTCGTCTTGTCGACAATCTGTCTGGCGATCGCGGACTTCTTTAACGCCTCACTCACGTACTGGTCCACTGCCGCGCGCTTGTCGTCGGTCGTGATCTTCTCGACCAGCGGGTGCTCAGGCGCAAGCACCATGTAGGTCGCACCGTACAGCGTGTCGGGCCGGGTCGAGAAGACCTCAATCTGCGCGTCGGGAGTGCCGTCCACGTCGAAGACGATGCGCGCGCCCTCGCTGCGGCCGATCCACGCCGTTTGCATCCGCTTCACCTTGTCCGGCCAGTCGAGGTCCTTCAAATCTTCCAACAGCCGGTCGGCATACGCCGTGATCTTGAGCATCCACTGGTCCATCTCACGCTTCGTGACTTCCGTACCGCAGCGGTCACACTTGCCGTCCACTACTTCTTCGTTGGCGAGGCCGGTTTTGCAGCTCGGGCACCAGTTAATCGGCATCTTCTTGCGGTACGCGAGGCCGCGCTTGAACATCTGCACAAAGAAGTACTGCGTCCACTTGTAGTAGGACGGGTCACTCGTGTTAATCTCGCGGTCCCAGTCGTACATCGCGCCGATGTCGGCGAGCTGCCGCTTGAAGTTGGCGACATTCTGCGCGGTCGAAATGGCCGGGTGGATCCCGGTCTGGATCGCGTAGTTTTCCGCCGGCAAGCCGAACGCGTCCCAGCCCATCGGGTGCAGCACTTCGTAGCCCTGCAGCGTTTTGTAGCGGCTCCACACATCAGAGATGGTGTACCCCCGCCAGTGACCGACGTGCAACCCGGCACCGGATGGGTAGGGGAACATGTCCAGGCAGTAGTACTTCGGGCGACTACTGTCTTCTCGGACCTTGTCCACGCTGCTCTCCTGCCACCTAGCTTTCCACTTTTTCTCGACTTCAGTCGGCTGATAGTCTCGTTCGCTCTGCGTTGCCATCTGCACATTCCACTCCCT
>JAKAXI010000249.1 GCA_021816665.1 Bacillota bacterium
CGATCTCCCGGAGAGAGAGGTCACGAGCGTTTGCGACAAGCCGTTCAGCTGACGGCTGAGCTGAACCTGCTCAGAACTGAGTTGATCAAGACCGGATAAAAGGTTTCCTTGGTTAGAAATTCCACCTTGCAGGTTTTTCAAATTCGAGCCGATCTGACCGGTTAGACCGGCCGTCTGGTTGACCTTTTGCATGGTGTTGACGATCTGCTGGTTGACCTTGCTGATGCTGTCGTTCTTCTTGTTGATCGAGGCGATTTCACCGTTCAAGTTGGCAGTTGCCGGGATTTTCAACTTCCCGTGCAGAAATGCCGCGCCACTTCCCACAATTGCTGCAATGATGAGGGCGATAATCAGTTTGAACCCGGAACGACGCGGTTTCGGCGTTGCGAGTGAGTTCGCTTCTGCAGCGGTGACAGTTGTTCCCGTCGCAGGTGCGTTTTTTGTCCTTGCCAGTTTGCGCTGGCCTTTGCGATTGCTTGTGCCTTTGTTGCCAGAAGCAGTTGTGCTCTCTGTTCCGTACATTTGAGCCCGGAACTGGCTTGGGGTGATAGCGCCGTCCGGGACACTGCGGTTCACGAGGCGACTTTCGGCTGATGTGGCAGCAACAGTACCAGCCATGATGGCGGCTGCGACTGACGCTGCGCCTGCAGTGACTGGGGTTACACCTGTTTCAGGTGCTTTGGGGGTGTCGGGCGTAACAATCGCTGACGGCATTGCAGGCGCATCTTCGTTACTGTCATTGGTCAGCTCCACTGGAATGAAGTCCTGGCCTTTGTACATCGCCTCGATGACGTGGCCGTACTTTTGGCGAATGACTTTCATCTTGACCTTGAGTGACGGGGTGATGTCACCACCTTCCACTGTGAGTTCGTGGGGCAGGAGGGCAATGCGCTTTGGCTGTTCGAACGGTGCGAATTTGCCGACCGCCTTTACCACTTCTCGCT
Organism: Bacillota bacterium; assembly: GCA_021816665.1. Taxonomy (GTDB): domain Bacteria; phylum Bacillota; class Bacilli; order Alicyclobacillales; family Alicyclobacillaceae; genus Alicyclobacillus_L. Next base: position 945 of record JAKAXI010000249.1, read on the forward strand.
GCATCAGACTGCGGATCTCAGGTCGTACCACCCACGTCGCTGTGTCTCCGCCAAGTCCGAGGGATTCTGCCATCGGTTTTAGGGCTTCAAAGTCCGGCACGATGAGAGCACTGACATATTTCAAGCCGTCGCCGACGAGGATTGCTTCTGAGATGTAAGGGGAGAGGGAGATGGCGTTTTCAATCGGGAACGGCGCTACGTTCTTACCGGTCGCGAGGACCAAGATGTTCTTCTTGCGGTCGACAATGCGGATGTAACCGTCTGGCTCAATCTCCGCAATGTCACCGGTGTGCAACCAACCGTCTTCGCTGATCGTCTTCTTTGTCTCGTCGTCCTGCTTGTAGTAGCCCATCATCACGTTGGGTCCGCGCACGAGCAGTTCTCCGTCCTCGGCTGTGCGAACTTCTACGCCGGGGACTGCCCGACCGACGGTGCCAGGCCGACTTTGGCCAAACGGGTTGGCTGCGATGACCGGAGCAGCCTCCGTCATGCCGTAACCTTCATACACCGGGATGCCAGCTTTCGTGTAGAAGCGTGCAATTTCCCCAGACAAACCAGCACCGCCAGAGACCACAGCGCGTACACGGCCGCCGAGTCCAGCTCGCAGTTTTTTGAACACTAATCGATCGACCAGTCGGTAGGCCATGCCGGTGTTCCGCTCACCTTGGATGCCCTTGTTCAAAATTCCTTTGATGGCTTTCGGAGCATCCTCGAGCTGTCCTTGGACTTTGGAGTACACTTTTTCAAGCAGGCGGGGGACAGAGATGAGAATAGTCGGACAAATTTCCACAAGGTTCTCCTGGATTTTGTCAATGCCCTCCGAGTAACACACCGTTGCACCTGTCGACAACAGTGCAAACTCTTCGACGGTGCGCTCGAAGATATGGGACAGCGGCAAATACGAGAGCGTGAGGTCTGTCGCTTCGACAGGCAGTACTTGAAGCGCTGCCTTGACGTTCGTCACGATATTGCGGTGGCTGAGCATAACACCCTTTGGCAATCCCGACGTACCCGATGTGTGAACAATCGTTGCTAGCGAATCATCCGGAATGTTGCGGAAGTTTGATAGAGCAGAAGGCTTGCCTGGCGTGTTCAACGCGCGGCCGTTCTGCAGAACGTCGGAGAACGACAGCACTGTGCGGTCGACAGCGCTCACGCGGCCGCTGATCACGATCGCACGCATCAACTGCTCCGGCCACACCTGCTCGACTTTTTGCAACTGCTCAGCGTTCTCGACAATGGCCATGGTGACGTCAGCGTTTTGGAGAATGAAGCCAATTTGATCAGCTGGCACTGTAGGATAGATTGGTACTGTCACAGCACCGAGGCCAAGGATGGCGAAGTCCGCGATCACCCACTCTGGGCAATTCTCCGACAGAATCGCCACTTTGTCGCCTGGCTTTACGCCTTGTGCTGCTAGTCCGGCGGCGAACTCGCTGATATGCTGCCACAACTGCTGATACGTCAGCGACTGCCATTCGCCGCCGTATTTGTACTGCATCGCTACTTTGTCGCCATACCGCGTTACGCTTCCCTCGAGTAGTTCTACGAGGTTCACCGGTATTTCCCCCCTCCGAACGTGTTTCTGATCAAAGGGTTCGGTCGATGAACGCGTTTTCTGTCATGTGAAAACACAGACGGTTCGAAAACTAACCCGGTCGTATGGATGCGCTTTCATACGACTCGCGGGCAGCGGATTTCGGAGGGGGTCTGGTCAGAGAATGTGGACGCGATGGCGAGACCGTGGTCAGAGGCTGTGGACGCCGTGGCGGGTCACAGAATGTGGACACCGTGCTGGGCCAAAAGGTCGCTGAGTAGCGCCAGAGGCAGGCCAACGACTGTAAAATAGTCACCTACAATCTCCGTCACAAGCGTGGCTCCGTATCCTTGGATCGCGTACGCTCCCGCTTTATCGTGTGGTTCACCGGTCGCAATATAGCGTCTTATCTGCTCTTCATCAAGCGAACGCATCGTCACCGCAGTTCGACTGTGAGCGACAGAAGTCGCACCCGTCGCGAGGTCGACGATGCACAGGCCTGAGTAGACATGGTGTGTGCGTCCTTGCAATTGGGTCAACATCTGCAAGGCGTGATCGCCACTCTTCGGCTTGCCCAGGACGGTCCCGTCAAGTACAACAATTGTGTCACCGCCAATTACGAGCGGCTGGTCTGCCCGCTCACTTCTCCCCTGGGGGCCGGCTGCCGCTTCGCCGTCTGCCATCAGCGCATTGCCAGCCAACTCCTCGGCCACAGCTTGCGCCTTGCGTAGCGCGAGCGACTCGACTACCTCTTGTGGAGTTAGGTCCGGCGAAACGCTCTCGTCGACAGCACTTGGCCTCACCTCAAATGACAGTCCAATCCCACGCAGAAGCTCGAGTCGTCTTGGAGATCCCGACGCCAACACCAAACGCCGCGCCACCCGTTGGTCTCGAGGTTCTCGGTCATCGCGTTGCAGACCGTCGCGTTGCAGGCCTACGTTGCCTAGGCCTCCACGATGCCGGTCTTCGCGATCTAGATCGGATGAATTCAGGGGAACCACCTCCGCATGATGGGTACAAGCTTTTAGAGGGATTATACCCGATCGGCGGCGCTGCAACGGCGTCCACAGGCAGCGGCCTGACTCCGGGACCGCCAAGATGACCGCCAAGGGGTGCATACGGCCAATGCGGCTTGACAGGCGCGGTGACCGTTCGCACATAACGCCAATTTGGCGCAATGAGTGGAGGGCGATGGTGTGGATAGCGCCAAAATGGCGCAAATAGATTGGATAGCGCCAATTTGGCGCAATGGGTGGGGTGCGCCGGTGTGGATAGCGCCAAAATGGCGCAAACGGGTTGGATAGCGCCAATTTGGCGCAATGGGTGGAGGGCGATGGTGTGGA
>JAKAXI010000250.1 GCA_021816665.1 Bacillota bacterium
CAATCGGGACTTCGCTGCCAAGGCGCTTCGCGACACGCAGTTGGCTGAGTTCGGTGTCGTGATCGAGCCCGTAGCCACTCTTCGCCTCGACCGTCGTTGTGCCGTGCAGTAGCATCCGCAAGGCGGATCGCTTCGCCTGCGCGAGGAGTTCGCCCTCGGTCGCGGAGCGGGTCGAGCGGACCGTGGAGAGGATCCCGCCGCCTTCCGCCAAGATCTGCAGATATGGCACGCCGGCCAGCTTCTTCGCAAGTTCGTATTCGCGCGATCCGGCGTGGACGAGGTGCGTGTGCGGGTCGACGAGGCCAGGTGTCAGCAACCGTCCGCCGGCGTCTACCGTCTCGCGCCCAGTCACACCAGCCGCAGCCGCCTCCCGCGCGCTGCCGACATAGGCGATGCGCCCATCTTGCACGCCGACAACCGCGTCCTCCAGCAGTCCGATGTCCTGCATGTCGCGTCCTCGCCGCGGTCCGTCTGGGCCCCGCATCGTAGCGATGTTCGCGTGTGTGATCAGAAGGTCGAGTTCCACCTCGGCCACCACTCCTTTGCGAGAGAAATCAGGAGCGCCCGGACTGCGCCGGGCGCATCGAACAAACGGCTCCCGGCGTATCGCCGCCTCGGGCGCTCAGGGTTCTACCAGGCCGTCAACTTCTACTCGAGCATCGGGATGTGCACGCCGCGCTCCTTCGCGACTTCAATCGCTCGGTCGTAGCCTGCGTCGGCGTGGCGGATGATGCCCATACCAGGGTCCGTGGTGAGGACGCGGCGAAGTTTACGCTCTGCGCGCTCCGAGCCGTCTGCGACGACGACCATGCCGGCGTGGATCGAGTAGCCCATGCCGACGCCGCCGCCGTGGTGCACCGAGATCCAGCTGCCGCCTGCGGCCGTGTTCACGAGTGCGTTCAGGATTGGCCAGTCAGCCACAGCGTCGCTCCCATCGCGCATCGACTCCGTCTCGCGGTTCGGGCTGGCGACGGAGCCAGTATCGAGGTGATCACGGCCGATTACGATTGGCGCCGTAATTTCGCCTGTTCTCACCAACTCGTTAATCGCAAGGCCGAACTTCGCGCGCTCGCCGTACCCGAGCCAGCAGATTCGTGAGGGCAGGCCCTGGAACGCGACCTTCTCGCGGGCGAGCGTGATCCACCTGCGCAGGTGTTCATCCTCAGGGAAGAGCTTCAGCACGAGCTCGTCGGTCTTGTAGATGTCTTCCGGATTGCCGGACAGAGCAGCCCAGCGGAACGGGCCTTTGCCTTCGCAGAACAGGTTGCGGATGTAGGCGGGCACGAAGCCTGGGAAGTCGAACGCGTTCTGGACGCCTTCGTCGTAGGCGACTTGGCGGATGTTGTTGCCGTAGTCGAACACCGTCGCGCCTTTTTTCTGCAGGTCGAGCATCGCCTGCACGTGCACAGCCATGCTCGCTTTCGAGCGGTGGACGTACTCAGCCGGGTCACGGTCGCGCAACTCCGCAGCCGCTTCGAGCGAGAGCCCCGTCGGGATGTAGCCGATCAGCGGGTCATGCGCAGAGGTCTGATCTGTGACAAAATCCGGCACGATTCCCCGTCGCACAATCTCCGGTAAAATTTCGGCTGCGTTGCCGAGCAGCGCGATCGACAGCGGCCTCTTGTCTTTGACCGCAGCCTCCGCGAGTTGCAGCGCCTCGTCGAGTGAGTTGGCCTTGACGTCGCAGTAGCGCGTTTCAAGCCGGCGGTCGATGCGATGCGGGTCGATCTCGATCGCGATCACGACACCGTCGTTCATCGTGACAGCGAGCGGCTGCGCGCCGCCCATGCCGCCGAGTCCAGCCGTGACGGTCAGAGTCCCGGCGAGCGACGGGAGTCCCTTCTGGCGCGCCGCCTCCGCAAACGTCTCATATGTGCCCTGCAAAATTCCCTGCGAGCCAATGTAGATCCACGACCCGGCTGTCATCTGTCCGAACATAATGAGGCCTTTTTTCTCGAGCTCGCGGAAGTGATCCCAGTTCGCCCACTTTGGCACCAGCATCGAGTTCGACAACAGCACGCGCGGTGCGTCTTCGTGCGTGACGAATTTGCCGACTGGCTTGCCCGACTGAATGAGCAGAGTTTCATTAGACTCGAGGTTTTCGAGGCTGCGCACGATGGCGTCAAACGCTTCCCAGTTTCGCGCCGCCTTGCCGATCCCGCCGTACACTACCAACTCTTCCGGCTTCTCGGCCACGGCTGGGTCGAGGTTGTTCATGAGCATCCGCAAGGCCGCTTCCTGCTCCCAGCCTTTGCAGCGGAGTGTCGTTCCGTGTGGCGCGTGGATCTCGACGCCCGGCCGCCGCGTCGTCCCACGCGGATCGTGTGTGACAGACGATGCGGCCGCTGCCACTGCCTCCGCTGCCACTGCCTCAGCCAGCTTGGCGTCCGGTGTATTTGTAGCCATCTGCTTCATCCCTCTCATCGCGTTTTGCGCGTAAGCACTTTCATGTTCTCTATTATAGGGTCTTTGCGCCTTCCACCCAAGTGGACATTGAAGGAAGTGGTGCGGTCGGTGGGTCGGTGGGTCGGTCGGTGGGTCGGTGGGTCGGTGGGTCGGTGGGTCAGCGGTTTGCGGAAAAGACCTAAGGGAGAGGTGCGGAGATTCAGCGTGATCGCCAAGGCGATTGGTTTTTCACCTAGGCGTCATGGACGTTGCAAGGGTCTGGAGATACGCTTCTCTCGGAGGTCTTCGCGAGAGGATGAGGAATGGTGCAAACAGTTGTTCCCGAAAGCGGCCTTTCCGACTTCGAACAAGCCTATGAAGCATTTATTGAATTGCACGCGCGGCAAGGGGTTCTTGGCACTCGGGCGCGGGTCAGAGATGGAGTTGGCGCGGCTGAGAAGGCGTTCCTTCAGAGGGTGTGGTGGCCGGCGTTTCGCAGCTTTCATTCACTTTTCCCTGAATATGAGGTAGACGACTACTTTGATGGACATCGGTATATCGATTTTGCTTACATCCGTCCGGAGTTTCGCATTGCAATAGAAATTGAAGGTTTCGGCCCGCACTGGAAGGACATCACGACGGACCAGTTCACAATCCAGTGCCATCGCAGTAATCATCTCGTGATTGACGAGTGGCGGGTGCTCAGATTTTCTTATAAAGCTGTGATGGAGCGCCCGCGTTTGTGTCAACAAACAGTAGAACATCTGATCGGCCGTTTGACTGGACATCCTCAAGGAGAGTGGAGCAAGAAATTGGAGAGGCTAAAGCCGGTCGATCGCGACATCGTCCAGTACGCTTACCAACTCCGTCGGCCGTTCACAATCGATGATCTCATGAAGCATCTGCACATCTCACGGTCCACTGCCATTCGACATCTGCATGCACTGATTGAGTGGGGATGGCTGCAACCGGCTGTAGAGCGCCAACGCGTTCACAAATTCCAGATTAACCCGCAATTAACAAGTCTGCACTTCTGAATTCGCGGGGGGTGGGGGTGGTGTGGCAGGCCCCGGAGATGTCAAATTGACACTTAGCGGTGGAGGGTCGGTCCTGTAGGTGTCAAACTGACACCTAGCGGTGGTGTGGCGGTCCTGTAGGTGTCAAACTGACACTTAGCGGTGGAGGGTCGGTCCTGTAGGTGTCAAACTGACACTTAGCGGTGGTGTGGCGGTCCTGTAGGTGTCAAACTGACACTTAGCGGTGGAGGGTCGGGCCTGTAGGTGTCAAACTGACACCTAGCGGTGGTGTGGCGGTCCTGTAGGTGTCAAACTGACACTTAGCGGTGGTGTGGCGGTCCTGTAGGTGTCAAACTGACACCTAGCGGTGGTGTGGCAGGTTCCGTAGGTGTCAAATTGACACCTAGCGGTGGTGTGGCGGT
>JAKAXI010000251.1 GCA_021816665.1 Bacillota bacterium
CCGATCTGAAAAGTCCGCAGTACCGTGGACAAGTCATGCAGATCATGACCGACGCGTTGCAGACGCCGAGTTTCCGCATGCAGTTTGAGGACGCTTTGAAACGCGCAGTTGCTCAGTCAATGCAAGCTGCAGGCGGGCAGTCCCAGGGACAAAGTTCTGGTGGCAGCTCCAGTTCAGGAGGAGGAAGCAGTGGTAACGAGAGTAGTGGAGGCAGCGGTGGTGGTGGGCAGTCGTAAATCAGGAGCGCAAACGACGCTGGTGTCGGTTACCCAAGGGTGCGCTACCCTTACAGGTGCGGAAAATGTCGCTTCAACGGTTAACTCCCGCCGACAGCGACATTTTCAACGTTAACCGACAGCAACTTAACGACGCGGGTATCGGATTCTCTTTTGCTTAGATCGCGGCTGGCGCCTTGACGCCGAGACGGTCCATCACCTGCACGGCAAGTTTCGCAAATACCTCCGCTTGCTCAGAGTCTTCCTCAAACAAAGAAGATTTCTGAGTGTCCATGTTCGCGAGCGGCACTTGCGCCAGTAGGTCGGTGCGCAGTTCCTTCGCAACACGCTCGCCGCCGCCACGACCAAACAGGTACGTGCGTTCACCGCAATGTTCGCAAGTGAGGTACGACATGTTTTCGACGACTCCCACCACCTCATGATTGGTCCGCAGACCCATCACGCCTGCGCGAACGGCTACATCGGAAGCACCCGTCTGAGGAGTCGTCACGATGATTTCCTTGCTCTTCGGCAGAAGTTGATGAACGTCCATTGCGACGTCACCCGTTCCCGGCGGAAGGTCTAGCAAAATCACGTCCATGTCTCCCCAGTGAACCTCTCCGAAGAAGTTGCGCAACATCTTTCCGAGCATAGGCCCGCGCCACACGACTGGGTTGCCTTCCGGAACAAAGAAATGCATCGAAATCAACTTTACCCCGTGTGCTTCAATCGGCAGAATCAACTCGTCGATCACGGTTGGGCGCTCTGTTTTCACACCAAAAATACCTGGGATACTGAAGCCGTATATGTCCGCATCAATGATGCCCACGCGCAAGCCGAGCTTCGCGAGCGCAACACCGAGGTTTGCTGTCACGGTGGACTTACCAACCCCGCCCTTACCGGAGGCAATAGCCACAAATGCGACGCCGTTCTCCGGTTCCAGAATCTTCGGCACTGCCTGGCTCTGCCCTTCTGGTTTTCCCCTCAGTTTTTCCGTGAATCGCGCACGTTGTTCGTCGTTCATATGGCCGATCACGACGTTCACGTCAGCGACTCCCGGCAAGGAGAGCAGACGTTCGCGGACAGCGTTCTCAATCGTTGTGTGCAGTGGACAACCTGTGATTGTCAGAAGGATTTCGACGCGGACTCGCGACCCTTCCACTGATACGTCCTGAACCATGTCAAGTTCCACAATGCTTCTATGAATCTCCGGGTCTTCAACGTCCCGAAGGGCTTGGAGTACTTCCTCTCGTGTCACCAACGGTATGTCCCTCCCTTTTGGCATTCCGCATCTCAGTGTACAACAGTGAGGCTCGGTTGCCAAACAGTTGACGAAGCATACTAGGAAGACGTACTACCGAATCGTCAACGTCTCGTACACCGCGTGGTTGCCTTGACGCCACACAACGGTGATTTTTTGTGGGAGTGCTTCGCCCATCTCGAACCAGGCACTCTGCCCTGGAAGTACTTTGACGGGTGGCATGACAACTGGGCCATGGTGAGGAAATGGCGTTGGCAGAGCTTTCCCCGACCAAACAATTGGCAGCGGTTCATTGCTCCAACTGTAAATCTCCAGGTAGGATAAGTCACGCAGCGAGCCGTCTTCAAGGCGGTACACCGGGCGATTGTTCCAAGTTGCGTTGGTTGCCACCACTGTCAGTGGCAGATTCGACGTATTGGCGTGAACCGTTATTCCACGAATCGCGTCCTGACCAGTGGGTGCCGCGCGCTGATGAGTCCACCACACAGCGAGAATTGCGGCGCACGCGACGACAACCCACAACGGTCCACGCGCTTTTCGCCTTCCCATCGTTTCACTTCCTTCAGGGTGTAGCAGGCGTAAGCTCATCCTTCGCATTCTCAACCTGTCCAAAGTACTCGACCACTGACTTATAGATTGCAAATGCTATTCGCTGTCGGTACGGGGAAGTTTGCATGGCAGCAGACTCTTGTGGGTTCGTCATGAAGCCAATTTCCGCGAGCACAGCCGGACCGCCGATGCGCCTAAGCAAGTACAGGGTACTGGTATCGTCAATTGTTCGCTTTGTCGGAAGCAGGTACGCTCTGAAGTTCTCTTGCATCACTGTCGCCAACGCTTTGGCTTCTTCGTTCCCATCACGGTAAATCACGTGAGCACCTCGCCATGCGGGGGACGGAGACCCGTTACAGTGAATGCTGATAAATGCGTCCGGTCTCTTCGCTTTCGTGTAAACTGTCCTGGCCCTCAGCGAAGCGTGCTGTCTATGCCCAAGGTCGGAGGGTTTGGTGAGATCGGTGTCCGTGTCGCGTGTGAGATACACTTGCGCGCCGGCCTGACGCAGAAGAATGGCTAAGTCGTTCGCCACAGCCAGTGTCGTATCTTTTTCTTTCTTCCCATCGGCTGATTCGGCGCCACCATCTCGCCCTCCGTGACCGGCGTCGATCACGATGCGCTTACCGACGAGACCTGGTTCTGTGCTCGCCTGTGCTGACGAACTGAACAGAGTGATACCGGCGATGCACGCTGCGGTTGCAAGCGAGGCAGCTATGATTCGGCGCGACTTCCGTCGAATTAGCGCAAGATTGGTCAATCCGTCACGTCCTTTGTCGCGGCCGTCACTGACGACCTCCTGGTTGTCCAAAACCTTTCCCGCTACAGTGTACGCAAAACGCAAAAAAGAGATGCCAGTGGCATCTCTTGGATTGAACGAATCGATTGTCTGAGAACGATGTCGTCAGCGCTTCGAGAACTGCGGAGCACGGCGAGCACCTTTCAGGCCGTACTTCTTACGTTCCTTCATGCGTGCGTCACGAGTCAGCAAGCCCGCCTTCTTCAAGGTCGGACGCAGGTTGGCGTCGACACGGAGCAGTGCACGGGCGATCCCGTGGCGAACGGCGCCTGCCTGACCGGAGATGCCGCCACCGTACACGTTCGCATAAACGTCGTAGCGATTCGCCGTCTCCGTCAATAGGAGCGGCTGCTTCACGATCAACTTCAACGTTTCCAACGGGAAGTAATCGCCAAACTCACGGTTGTTGATCACGACCTTGCCGTCGCCCGGCAACAGTCGTACACGCGCCACGGCATTCTTGCGCCGACCTGTACCCCAGTACTGAAGTTGTGCCAAGAGCAGTACCCTCCTTTCGATTAGTTTGTGGAGACCTCGAGCTTCTGAGGTTGCTGCGCCGCGTGCGGGTGTTCCGGACCGGCGTAGAGTTTCAACTTGGTCAGCTGCTGCGCTCCAAGCGTGTTGTGTGGGAGCATACCTTTCACAGCCGCATACAGAATCCGTTCCGGATGTGTGTTTAATACTTCGCGGGCGGTAATTTCCTTCAGTCCACCCGGGTGACCGGAGTGACGACGGTACAGTTTGGTATCCATCTTATTGGATGAGAACACGACCTTATCGACGTTGACAACGACGACGAAATCGCCAGTGTCAACGTGCGGCGTGAACTCAGGCTTGTGCTTTCCGCGCAGAATCGCCGCGATCTGCGTGGCGAGGCGGCCAACGCGCTGATTCTCTGCGTCGATCACGTACCACTTGCGTTCGACTGCGCCCGGCTTCGCCATATACGTTGTACGCATGCGGTTCTTCCCTCCTACAATTGATCG
>JAKAXI010000252.1 GCA_021816665.1 Bacillota bacterium
ACTTCGTGCATCAAGTGGTTCAGGGTTGGAAACTCAACTTTTTGCCATTCGAGCGTGCGGCGGAAGCGATTGAACATTTCCTCTCGCGTTCCCACGGTTTTTCCTCCCACCTGTCGGGGTAAAGAGCGGCGCCCCCCGAAGTTCCGGCAGGCAGCGCGATTCACCCGTATTTGTACGTGATCCCGTAACCACCCTTCGGGTACACCCACTCGATGTTGTAGTACGGACAAGCGAGGCGGCAGGTTCCGCATTCGATGCAACTCTCGTACGCTACGGACGTCATGCGCTCTTGGTCGTGCCAGAGGTAGACATCCGATGGACAGAAGAAATTGCAGGGCTTGTCGGTGCAGGTTGCACAGACGAGTTGGTCCTGAATCACCAGGTGCGACTTGTCGTCCGCCTTGTAGCGAATGGTGAACAGCCGTTCTTCAATACTCTGGCTCATCCGTTCATCGCCCTCCAACCTTTGATGCCAAGCCGAAGCAGGTCCATGTTGCCGCCAGCTGCCTCACGCAGCAGCCGCATCGCCACCTTCTGTTTTTGCTTCTTCGAGACCCCGTCGACCAGCAGCATCTGATAGATGGCTTCGTTGAGCGCGTTCGGGAACTTGTCAAACAGTTGCTCCGAATCGCCGGACCCGAGTAGGCCGTGGACACCGCGGTACTTCTTGAGGTCTCGGTGAATGAACGAGGCTTTGACTGCTGTGTTGTATGCATCGAGGGTGTGATAGGTGAAATCCCCTCGTCTGTGCGCGGCAATGGCCGTCTCACCGGCTAGCCGGCCTGACGTCACCGCGAGGTTTGTGCCTTCGCGGTGAACGGCGTTTACCATCTGCGCTGCGTCACCGCAGACCATCCACCCGTCACCGGCGAGGGGTGGCATGGAGTCGAAGCCGCCTTCCGGGATTAAGTGACCGGAGTACTCTTTCACCTCACCGCCTTGAATCAGGCGCGCGATCATCGGGTGGCGTTTGACGCTGTCGAGTACTTGATAGGGCTTGATCCGCTTCTCTCTCAAATCGTTGACCATGACCCCGACGCCGAGCGATAGGGTGTCTTTGTTCGTGTACAGGAATCCGAGGCCAGCCATGCCCGCTGTCTGGCCGATGAGCTCAATCGTGCATCCTTCGTTGTCTTCCAGATTGAAGCGGTCCTGAATCGTCTGCTTCGGCAACGCGATTACTTCCTTGACCGCGAGCGACACCTGGTCGGGCTGCCACTCCCGGTGTAGCAGCAAGGATTTTCCGAGCAAGGAGTTGACCCCGTCCGCGATGATCACGATGTTGGCGTGCAAGTCTCCGTCTTCGCGGTCGGTGCGCACCCCAACAACGCGCTCGTCCACGCGCAGAAGTTCGGTGACAACGGTTTCATAAATTGGTAATGCGCCTGCCTGTTCCGCCTTGCTTGCAAACCACTGATCGAATTTCACCCGCAGGCCGGTCCAGCAGTTGGGGGGGTCCTGGAATCGGTTGTCCCGGTAGCCAAGGGTTACCACACTGTCCTCACCGAGTACCCACAGCCGTTGCTCTACAATCGTCCGTTCGAGCGGGGCCTCTTTCCAAAACTCCGGCAACAGGTCCTCCAACTGTTTGCGGTATAGTACGCCGCCGAAGATGTTCTTCGCACCCGGAAACTCGCCGCGCTCAATCAGGGCGACTTTTAGCCCACCCTTTGCCATCGTGTACGCAGCTGCCGTCCCGGCAGGTCCGGCACCCACCACAATGGCGTCAAAGCGTTCATCTGCCATAGTCTCATCTCCAATGGTCTCAGGAGTTCACTGGCATGTTCATGGGGATGGCTTCACCATTTCGCGCACGAACCGCTTCGATGAGCGCCGGCACAATCTGAAACAAGTCACCGACAAGCCCATAGTTCGCGATCTTGAAGATCGGCGCATTCGGGTCTTTGTTAATAGCCACGATGCAAGTGGAGTTTTGCATCCCAACGACGTGCTGCACGGCCCCTGAAATTCCGACCGCAATGTACAGCTTCGGGCGGACCGTCACGCCCGTTTGGCCAACCTGATGGTCGTGGCCAATCCAACCGAGATCGACAACTGCCCGAGACGCTCCCACGACACCGCCTAACTCCTGCGCGAGTTCTTCCAGTAAACCGAAGGCCGCCGGACCGCCGAGGCCTCGACCACCGGCGACAATCACGTCTGCGTCTTGAAGGTTCACCCTCCTGAAAGATTCTATAAATTCAATTATTTCTGTTGAAATTTCCTGAGCGTCCATTTGTGGCGGTACAGGAATGACCTCTCCCGTTCTGGTCGGGTCTCTTGGCAGTTGCTCAAACACTCCTGCGCGTGCTGTCGCCATTTGCGGCTTAAACTGTTTGCAGAGAATTGTGGCCAGCATCTTCTCCGAAAAAGCGGGACGGCTGGCCAAGAGCAAGCGTTCTTCATCGACATCGAGCTGTGTGGAGTCTGCTGTCAAGCCAGTTGGGAGGTGCGTTGCGATGGCGCCAGCTAAGTCGCGGCCTGTGTTCGTTGCGCCCATGAGCACAATCTCCGGCAGGTACTTGCGGATCACGTGCAAGCACACGCGGCTATACGGCCGGGTCCGGTAGTGGTCGAGTTCAGGTGAGTCGCACAGGTACACTTTGTCAGCCCCGTGGTAGATCGCCTCTTGCGCCAGTTGAGACACCTGGTAACCCATGACCAAGGCGAGAACCGGGACATCGAGCTTCGCCGCCAAACGTCTCGCTTCACCGAGCAGTTGCAGCGAAACAGGCTTTGCGATGCCTTTTCGCTGTTCGACAACCACAAGTACGCCACGGTACTGCGACCAGTCGACGTCGCCCTCCGGTTGCAGGCCAATCATCGGTTTGCGCTTTTTCTTTGCGTCAGCCAATCTATTACCTCCTTACGCCAAGACCGAATTCTGAAGTGATCCCGTCGCATAGAGCCGGTCGAGCAGATGGCTTGCCGCGGCTTTGCTGTCAGTCGTGTCCAGAAACTCGGTGTCGACCTGTTTCGGTTCTGGCACCCAAGTCTTGGAGACAATCGTCGGCGAACCTTTGAGGCCGATCTTTGACCGGTCGATATCCGGGAAGTCGTTGGTTGTCCAGACAATGGGCTTATAGCGGATCCCGCGCAGCACTCCAGGCAAACTGGCACGCCGCGGCTGATTGAGTTCGGCGAGCGCCGTGATCAGAACAGGCAGATTGGCCTTGACGCGTTCTACACCGTCCTCCAGGTGCCGATGAACGATGATCTCACGCGTGTTGATATCTAAGTGTTCTGTCTTTTCAACGTACGTCAATTGCTCGATGTCCAGGCGACAAGCGACGCCAGGTCCGACCTGTCCCGTGTCACCGTCCAGCGTCTGCTTGCCACAGAAGATGATATCGACGGGGCCCCAGGTGTCTTCGACCTTCTGAACGGTCAGTGCCACGACGTAGGAAGTTGCCAGTGTGTCAGCGCCGGCGAACGCCCTGTCGCTGACCAGTACGCCTTCGTCCGCCCCCATTGCTATGCACTGGGAGAGAGCCTTTTCGGCAGTCGGCGGTCCCATGGTCACGACCGTTACGCGGGCTCCGAACTCGTCTTTGATACGCAGGGCCTCTTCCACGCCGTGCAGGTCGAAGTAGTTCACAATCGCGGGCACACCCTGACGAACGAGTGTATTCGTCTTGGGGTCGATGCGGATCTCGCGACTGTCCGGCACTTGTTTAATGCACGCGACAATATGAAGCATCCAAACCCTCCTTTCCTGTACTGAGGTATAAGGTCTGAGCACGCAGGCGGTACACGCCCGGTACATGTATACG
>JAKAXI010000253.1 GCA_021816665.1 Bacillota bacterium
GGCTCCCGGACGTCGATGATTTGCAACTTCTCACCTTTCTCCAGGCGGGACTGCACATCACGCGGAGAGATGGCTTCAATCTTCATGACGTTCACCTCCTGTTAGCCTTTCTAGAATGTCCACTACGGTCCTCAGAATGCAGAGTCGCTGACATGCAGTTCATGCAGTCGACCGCGCCATATATACCCAACGGGGTATAGTCTATAGTCCGTTCAAACCATTGTCAACACCATATACCCTTCCAGGTATTTGTACGTGAAAGTCTGCATAGCTTTGAGAGGGGACGAGCACTGAGCCAAATGGATTGGATCGGGGGTCTATACATGCAGCTAGCGACGTTTGTGACACTTCTTGGCATTGGTCTTGTCGGTTCGTTTATCTCCGGCATGGTAGGCATCGGCGGTTCAATCGTGAAGTACCCGTTGTTGCTATACATTCCACCCTTACTGGGTGTGGCAGAGTTCACGGCTCACGAAGTTTCCGGCATCAGTGCCGTGCAAGTGCTGTTCGCGTCCGCCGCTGGCGTTTACGCGTACCGTCGCGGCAACTATTTACACCCGAGACTGATCGCGTACATGGGCGCTGCCATCATTGTCGGCAGTTTTGTTGGCGCAATATCAGCCAAGTCGTTCTCCGAGTCTTCGATTAACCTCGTATACGCTGTCCTTGCCACCATCGCGGCTGTGATGATGTTCATTCCAAAACCCGCAGAAGGCGACCGTGCCATCAGCGAGATTGGCTTTAATGGTCCGCTTGCAGCACTGTTGGCAGCGGCCGTCGGCTTTTTCTCGGGGATCGTCGGTGCCGCCGGAGCGTTCTTGCTCGTCCCCATCATGTTAGTCGTGTTGCGCATCCCGACGAGGGTAACGGTTGCCTCGTCACTCGCAATCACCCTGCTCTCGTCGATCGGTACGACCGCCGGAAAGTTTTGGACCGGAGATGTTTTACTTGGCCCTTCGCTGATCATGATTTGGGCAAGCATTGTCGGCGCCCCCCTCGGCGCTGCTGTGGGGAGGCGTCTTCACGTTAAATGGCTCCAGATTCTGCTCGCTGCTTTGATTCTCGCTACTTCGCTGAAGATTTGGCTGGACCTCCTCAGGTAGCTCAGACCCACTTGTTGCGTTGTCGCAGGCTGCGGAAAGGCGTCGCGGCCTGTCGACGTGATCAGACCAATTGCATCCTCACAGGCCGTAACGTGGTTTTGCCCCACCTTCAAGACGGGGTGCGTAAAGTGTCCGTTCAGTCGAGTCAGTTCACCCGAATCAAGCTCTGCCACAGGTAATACGTTGCGTAACTGCGCCACGGCGCCCACGCTTCAGACAGCTCCCTCACCTCGTCCTCCTTTGGTCGATGGTCTACCCCGTACAGTTTTTGCATCGCGTTTTGCACGCCAATATCCGCAGCGGGCATGACGTCCGGCCTGCCCATGCCAAAGAGCAGGAAGCATTCGACCGTCCAACGGCCAATTCCGCGCAGAGGCATCAGCGTGTCGTAAATTCCAGCATCCGACTGGCTCCACAGCCCGTCCAAATCAACGTGTCCATCGACGATAGCACGGGCGAAGTCGATGACATACTCGGCCTTGCGTTGGCTGAAAGAGAGCGCCCGGAGGTCCTGATACGACCAGTCAGCGACCCGTTCTGCTGATGGGAAGACTGGCAGCGCAGTGTCGTGCCAGTCCACCACCTCACCGCCCAAGTCCACCAATCGCTCGACCAAAGTGGCGGCGAACTGAACGTTGAGTTGCTGCCCGACAATTACCTTGACCATCGACTCGAACAAATCGGCGTCCTGGATGGGACGAAGGCCGTAGAGCTGTTTGATGAGACCCTCCCACCCCGGCTGCGTCTGCATCCGCGAATAGAAGTCTTGGACATTCACATGGGTGTTAAACATCCGCGCCAAGCGTTCGTGAACCTCGGCTTGCTCACTGTCAGACAAGCCCTCAGGGTGAATGATCCGCAACAGCGACTGGTCAACGGTTCCTTGCACAACGACTGTGACCGGAACCACCCGTGTGCCAAGTCGAATTGCACGCGTATATGAGCCTGCCTCCGCGTCAATCACTGTGACTTTGGAAAGTCGCGACAAGGGTCTCCGAAGCATTTGGCGGAAGTCAAAAGGACTGGTAGGAATCAACTCTTCAGGCATGTTCGCTTCCTTTCTGAAAGGGACCGCAAGGATGAACGATAGTCATGTGGACAAATCCCGAACTCCTTGCGAAACGTTGCTGAAAAGTGAGATGCACTCCCGTACCCAACACGCAACGCGATGGAGCCAATGCTATCGTCTGTCGTCCGGAGGTATTCTTGTGCGCGCTGCATCCGAATGCGCCGGTGTTCAGTCGCAGGCGAACGTCCTGTGAGTCGTTTGAACGTGCGTTGAAGGTGGTACGGGCTCACGTTCAACTTTTCTGCGAGGTCTTGCAAGGTTAACGTCTCATGAAGTCGAGAAGTCAGAATTTCGAGGACACGGTTCGCAATTTCCGCATCAGGTGAGAGTTGCGTGGGATTGTCGGGCTTGCAGCGTTTACATGTCCGAAAGCCCGCTCGCAAAGCTTCGTCCAAGCTGGGAAAAACTCGTACATTTTCACGCTTTGGCAAGCGGGATCGACAGGATGGGAAGCAGACAATGCCCGTTGACACGATGCCAACGTACAGTTTCCCGTCGAAGTGTGTATCACGCCGCTTCATCGTTTCATACAGTTCGTCGGTTACATCCAACATCCATCGTCACCTCCACCCGCAAGCTGCCTGCGGACCCCTTGAAAACCAGTCTACTTGTGATTGACTGCCATGGATAGTTTGCGAAAACAAGAGCACAAGAATTCGCTAGCCTCTGTCTAGTGATACTATCGCGATGTTGCTGTCACATTCGCAAATCCTTACGTCTATGAGTGTCAGCGCTTATATTGGATGTGCAGAATCGTGGCCGTTAGAGTCGACGCGCTGGAGGGGTAAAAGAAATGGAACAACAAACGGATGTCTACTGGGATACACTGCGGCGTGGAGACTGGACGCTCCACTTAGCAGCCACAGACGACGGACTTTGCTGCATCACCTTGCCAAACGACACGCTCGAAACATTACAAGAGTGGGTAAAAAAGCATGTGAGCGGAGCCAATCTAATTCACGACAGAGAGAGATTGCGCCCGTACGTGGAACAAGTTGCTGAATACCTGGAGGGTCGTCGCACCGAGTTCTCCCTCCCGCTCGACCTCAGGGGTACGCCATTTCAGGTCAGTGTGTGGCGCACTCTGTTGACCATACCGTTTGGGGACACACGGAGCTACTCGCAAATTGCGAACGGTATTGGGCACCCCTCCGCTGTCAGAGCCGTGGGAGCTGCGAACGGCGCCAACCCGGTCCCGATTGTTATCCCGTGTCATCGAGTCATCGGGAAAGGTGGGGCACTCACCGGATACCGCGGCGGCGTTGAAATGAAAGCCGAGTTGCTGGGTCTTGAGCACACACTCCCGATGGGCGAAAGGGGAGGTGTCGCCTCCCAAAAGTGATTCGCCACTCTGTCTGAGTTGGGAGTCCTGCGTCGACCAGGACGTAATCTCCCTCCTCCGACACAGGGGCGAAGCCCTGTGTTGTCACATCGTTGTGAAGCTTCTCGACGTACCCACATACCGCGTGTCCGAAGAAAATCCCCAGACGATCCACAGGATTTCGTAGATCAACTGGCCAACATACGGGACGAGATTGAACAGCCAGAACGCGCCACTCTTGCCATAGGCGTTGAGCA
>JAKAXI010000254.1 GCA_021816665.1 Bacillota bacterium
TTCATTCAGTCTAGATACCGAGTCCAGTACTGCATTCACACTTGAATCCGTTGTATGGATTATGAATCCACTTTTAGCTATCGATATTATTGTATTCCCAATCGTAAGTGTCAATGATTTCTGAATCAATCAAAAACACGCCTTGTCACAATACAGTTGGCGAGATCGTGTCACACTGCCTATACTCGAGGAACCTCGAGTCGTCTAGAGGTTTTAATCTTTGTTCACGTAACCCATTCTACGAGAAATTTGATCTGCAGCCTGACGGGCTAGACTCACTGTCCGATCTAGCACCTCGGTCGAGTTGAACCGGTAACTTGGCGCCGCCAAACCGATTGCGCCAATGACCTTTTGGGTCGGACCAAACAGCGGCACGGCGATTCCTGTGAAGCCGTGGAACGTGCCTCCGACGTCAATGCCATAGCCGTGAGTCTTGATTTCACGCAGTTGCGCGTAAAAGGCGTCCTCCTCAACAATAGTTTCTGGAGTGCTCTTCTCAAGTGGAAACTGCCCTACAACCCGCGTCACATCGGACGCTGGGAGGTGTGCCAAAATGGTTCTGCCAATGATTCCGTAGTGTAAAACGCGACGTCTGCCCACATAAGAATGAGGTTGGAAGTCATCGTCGCTTTCGAGTCGCATGAGGTATTGCAGCGTATCCCCCTGACGCTCTGCCAAGATCACGGTACAATCAAGTTTGTCCTGCAGTTCGAGTAAGAACGGTTCAGCTTCGCGAAGCACGTCCAGGTTTTGCAAAACGATGCCCCCGTACTCCAACAGTTTGAAACTCAATCGATAATGCGCATAGCGCTCGTCGAAGTGGATCAGCCCGTTCCGTTCCAGCGTCCACAATATGCGGTACACAGTCGTCTTCGGCAGACCCGTTTTGCTCACAACGTCATCAATCGTCAACCTCGACTGTTCAAATCCAAAGGCGTTTAACACCTGAATCGCCCGCTCAACCGATCGATTGACTTCCACATTCAGATTTCGCATGTCGCACCTCATTGTTCGGCTCGTGCTGCCCCATTTTCCTGATTATACTATCCCATGGCGATCACGAGCCTACAACTCCGCAGCCGCTCACCGAAGTGAGCGGCTGTACGAAAACATGAGGTATAGGTCAGGCGTTGACCACCTGAACTTCTTCCATTTCCGGAGCAATGCCCCGTTTTCTGAGCTTCATCGGCGCAGTTTCCTTTAATCCGAAGGAGACGAGGAACACCAGAAACGAGCCTCCAGCAGCCATCCAGAACGGAGCCGATGGGCTGTGATACGCATCTGCGAGTACACCTGCGAGTGTAGGAACAAGTGTCCCACCGAATAGCTCGCCGACCATGACAATGAGCGACATCGCCGTGGCAACAAAAGCGCGCGGAATCGACTCAGCCGGGATGATGGCCATGAACACCGGAGCGTACCCTTGCGCAACTGCAAGAAAGAAAGCTAGCAGCATGAATGTCCCCACGCTGACATGCAACACCGCCACCAAGACCGGAGATATGGCCGCGATTAGGCCAAATATAATCATAATCGGCTTTCGTCCAACCCGGTCGGACAGATACGGCAAGACAAGGCCCCAAATAAAACTGCCAATTCCCATTGCGCTCATGATGAGCGAGACCTGCGTATTTGAGAATTTGTCCACAGTCGTAAAGTACGTGGGCGCGAAGGTGGTGAATGCAAACAACCAACTCATAAAGCCTATCGAAATAATCATGCCTAGCCAGATGTTCCGGTGCTTGAATACCACCTTATAGTCGCCCGGTTTCGGCCGGACGTGCACATGACTCGCAGCATCACCAATTAACACGGGTTCTTTCATGAATTTCATCAAGATGAGAGCCACCACCACACCAGGAATCGCCAGCACATAGAATGCGTAGTGCCAGCCTGCGGACTGTGCGATGGCCACAACCAACAGAGGGGCGACGACTGAGCCGAGCAATGCGGTGGAACTCTGCACGAACCCCATGTTAAATCCGCGCCGCTGTGGGCTTGAATCGGCTATGACTGCAGCCTGAGCCAGTGTGACGACTGGTCCCTCCGCTGCACCCATCAGGCCGCGGGCAACAAGCAATGCCGCAAACGTAGCCGCTAGACCTGTTGAAAACGACGCAACCGAGAAGACTAGGACGATGGCGATAAAAAACTTTTTCTTCGAATTCAACAGGTCGGACAAGCTTGAGAACAGCCAACTGGAAATCGCCCAACAAATAGAAAGAATTGATACGGAGAGGCCGATTTCCGCTTCATTCATCTTCAGAGCTGGTGCGATGAACGGAAACAGATAAACAATGCTAAGTCGATCCATCATGACAAAACCGTACGTGAAAAACATGGCCGTCACAACAAAGTTTTCGTACCGCCAAAACGTTCGCTTTGCGACTGTCGTGCTCATTTCCTTCCCCCTCCAAGGTTAAGACCAGCGGAGAAACCGCTTTCTTATTTGCCTCCCGAATAAATCAACTATATATTCTGAATAGAACAAATTGAATGCACCGATTCGTGCAAGTTTACCGCTGACTCTCCTCAAAAATGAGGAACACACCGTCGGTTTCGCATCAGATAGCCCCACTGTATTCAGTACTTTGTACTCATTCGCGCATGATTGACCTTCGGCCCATACGGGCCCTCATCCAACCACTTGCCAAGCCCCGGCACAATGGAAGCCAGCGACGCCGCCAACTCACGTTTGGCACTCATCTCCGGAGAGTTACCCTGTATGTGTTCTAACGCGATCGCGGCACAGTCACGGTTGTACTCAGCAGCAAATTGACGTTCCTCCGCTGCCGCGAGCACGGCCCTCTCTGCCTCTTCATGGCTCACTGCCCGCCGCGCGCTCGCGATGGCGCGAGCAGCCAGCACAGCGTCCGGTACACCCGAGTTAAATCCACGAGCGCCAAACGGCGCGAACAGATGAGCGGCCTCCCCCGCGAGTAATACGCGCCGATGTTCATCTGTGAATGTGTTGGAAACTGCCTGGTGAAACCGATAGGCGGAAACCCATGAGATACGGTCGGCATACTTCTTGTCGATCACTCTCGGCAACCACTGTTTGACTCCGGTCACCGTCCCATAGGTTTCTTCATCATCGTCAGCAAGCAGTTGCAAGTCGACCCGCCAGCCACCCTGAAACGGCACGTACAAGACGTTTCGACCATCCATCGCGGGGTGCTGGTAGTGGAAGACGCGCTCAATCGGCAGTGGCTTCTCCATGTCTTCCTTTAAGTCCACCACGACAAACGTGTCGTGCGATCGCGGTCCCACAAGTTCCGCGCCAATCTCCCGACGAACAACCGACCGTCCCCCGTCTGCACCGATGACGTACTCCGCAGACCACTGGTCCCCGCCTTCTGTGACAACGCTCACGCCAGTGGCCGACGTCGCGAGTGAGTCAACCGGCTGATTCCAGCCGAACTCCACGCCTGCCGCGACGCAGGCTTGATAGAGAATGCCTTCAATGACAGACTGATGCAAACTCGTGAAGTGCGGTAATTCTCCTGCAGCCGGCTCAGGATAGTGGCGAACGTAAACCTCTTTCCCTCGATACAGAGTGCGCTTTGTGCCCCAAATAATGCCCTTTTCAGCAAAGGCAAAACCGAGCCCTGGGCTAATTTCCTCGAGCAGTCTCAGTGTGGCGTTGTGAAAGAAAATCGCGCGACTTCCAGGGCGTATGCGGTCCTGCGGTTCCGCCTCGAGAATCGCC
>JAKAXI010000003.1 GCA_021816665.1 Bacillota bacterium
GACTTGTGTCTCGTCAGCCGCTGTCATTCGGGTCACAGCCGCAGTGGTCGGATTGGGTGATACCGCCAATAACGGGTCTTCCAGAAGTGCGTTCAAGAGTGACGACTTGCCCGCCGAAAATGCGCCAAACACTGCGACCAAGCGGCGAGAATTGAGCATCCTAC
Source organism: Bacillota bacterium (assembly GCA_021816665.1). Taxonomy (GTDB): domain Bacteria; phylum Bacillota; class Bacilli; order Alicyclobacillales; family Alicyclobacillaceae; genus Alicyclobacillus_L. The sequence goes on from JAKAXI010000003.1 coordinate 165, forward strand.
GCCGGACATCGTCGAGTTCCTTGCGCCACGGCTCAACCTCAGACAAGCCGGCAAGTATGTTGAGAGCCGCGTCAAGTGCATCGACCAAGCGGCCAAGAGATGCGTTGTGATCAGCTATTTCTGTTGTGGTCTTGTGCTCGCTCATCGGTTGCCCCCTGTTGCGCGAGTTGTTTTTCCTCACCTGTCTGGCAGAGCGCTGCAACTTGTCGTGCTCGCTCGGTTTGGATCTCAAGCCATGACCCTACAGTGCTGTGTTTGTGCGTCACCTCTGCAAGATCAAGAGCTGTCTGCACCTGAGCTTTGTCGAGCTGCTCAAGTTCTGCCGCAAACCACTCGTCGAGCCAGTCGCCTAGTCGCGCGCTGAAGCGTCGTTTCAGTCCTGTAACAACGTCCTTTACGTACTGGTAAGAGTACTCCTGTGAAACGAGCGCTCCGGTTTTCACCTGGTTTTGGCACTCTGCGAGTGTGACTTCGAGATCCACCCGATCCACACTGCCAAGCCACTTTTCGTCTGCCCAGTCAGTCACACCCACCATGCCGCGAAGTTGCCCGTGAAGCGGCCAGACTAGGAATGTGCGGGTGCGTTCCGCGAGGTCGTTTACGAACTGCTCCAGACGGCGCGCCCGCTCGCTCTCGACTTTTTGTTGGTTGCTGAACCAGCCGATACGAAAACCTGGCCGCAAACTCTCAATATACATACGGCCGAGCTCGGTTGTCCCGTACGGAGCGATTTGCGCCAAATCGACTTCGCGGATGAGATTTTGGCGCTGTTCCTCCTGGTGGACCAAAATCGCATGACGCTCGCTCTGCAGTGATGTCTCAAGCGCTTGCTTTTCCCGGGCCAAGTCAGAATGCCACTGCTCTGCTTCCGCAGTGTCATACGGGATGACCCCAAAGGCCTCGCGGACTTGCGCTTCGGCGGCCCTGCGGACTTCAGCCAGAACGTTGTCGACGTGTTGTTCTACAAGGTCGTGCAGCGATGTCAGAACCCTCTCCCGGACCCAGGTATCGCTGTGGGCGCCGAGGTCACGCACGGCCCTTTCCAGCACCGCGAACTGATTGTAGACTGAACTTCGCGTAGAGGTATAAAACACTTGTTCGGCGTCGATCTCCCAAGTTTCCAGCGCTCGGTCAACACCGCTTTGAAACTCTTCAAAGGGAAGTTCGAAATCCAGGTGCTTATCGATTTGATTCACAACGAACCACACACGCTTGCCCTCTGATGTCAGAGTGTGTGCGAGCTCCAGATTTGCCTCCGCTTCCACATGCTGATAGTCTGCGACGAGCACCACGACGTCAGCCCTGTGCAACACGGCCTCGGTCGCTCTTTGATGTGTCTCGTCGGTCGAGTCGATTCCGGGCGTGTCGTACAACAGCACGCGTCCTTCAGTGTCCGGCATGGCAACTTGCGCGACTTCTGACGTCGTTGGCACTGCTCCGGTTTCAAGTGCACCGCCGCCCAGGAGCGCGTTCAAGAGACTCGACTTCCCCGCAGAAAACAAGCCGCAAAAAGCTACGATCACTTCTGGCGAAGGAGATTCGAGCCGTGCGCACAGGTCGCCAACACGGTTCGCTATGTCCTCGTCCCCCGCCTGTAGCAACGCCGATTGTACGCTTCGCAAATATGACAGAGTCGTCAACTGCTCCGCTGAAATCATACGCCTCTCCCTTAACCGTAAACTGATCCACCGTAAGACGAAAAATCCCCCTACCCGCCATCATACCACCTCACCCCCATCTCGTGTGCCGACAGAGGACAATCGTCCATCCTCCCCTCCCCTCGCAGCCATAACATGCAAAGAGAAGTCGCAAGGAGGTGAGTAGTGGTGCAGATGAATACACTCATCAAGGTCGGGTCACTCGCGTTCGACGTCGCACAAGACGAAAAGATCCGCGCGCTCGCGACGATGGTCCACCACGGTGGCCGACGGCGCGGTCTATGGGGACAACCGCCCTCGACTAGCAACAAAGCTGAGGCCGCAAAAGCGGAACCACAGCCTGCAGAAGCAAACGCTCCGACGGAAAACTCCAGCGCTAGTAAAGCGCCAGGCCGCATCCGCATTCCCTTTGAACTGAATCCGGGGGAACGGCTGCCCTGGCAGACGGATGGTCCAATGTTTGGGGTCCCTCTAGGCAAATACGTTAAAGGCGGCAACGGGAAAAAGGTCATGCATTACGCCGGAACTCTCGGCAAGATGTTGTTAAAGTGAATGGCGGTTATACTAAACGTACGACCGCAGCGCCTCGGTTGACCTACGGTCACACCGAGGCGCCTAATTCCGAGGAGGGTTCGTTTGGATTTTGCATCGACTGTACGGCCGCTTGGCGTAGACGACTGTCCGAACCAACCGTCGCGTTTTCTCTACAGGCTGTTTCGCACTGTGTTGCCAAAGGCACGGCGTGCCCTGTCACACTGGACTGCAGAAGCCAGGCTTATCCCAGACGAAGAATTGCGCCATCAAGCGCTTGCAAGTCTGCGGGACAAACGCTTCCACGCCGACGGAGGCTGCGTTTTTGCAGCCGCAGCAGACAACGCTCAGGCTGAACAGATTGTTGAGGTCATCGTCGCACTGCAGACGATCAGCGACTACTTGGACAACCTCTGTGACCGCATGAAAGTACTCGACGAGCGTGACTTCCAGCAGCTTCATCACGCGATGCGCGACGCAGTTCGGCCTAACGCTCCGCATCAGGACTACTACGCGCTGCACCCGAACTCTGAGGACGGCGGATACCTCGACGCGCTCGTGGACACGTGTCAGGTTCAACTCGCATCGATGCGCCGTTACGCCTTGATTGCACCGCACGTCGAGTGGTTCGTCGAGCGATACTGTGAACTGCAGCAAATCAAGCACATCGATCCGCACAACCGTTATGCCCGTCTCGAAGCGTGGGCTGCTGATTATGGAGATGAGTTTCCAGACATCGAGTGGTGGGAGTTTGCTGCGGCGACGGGATCGACCCTGGGTATGTTCGCGCTCATCACTGCCGCGCTAACAACACAAAGCGACCTCGCCGAGGACGGCCGGCGGATTGTGCAAGGCTACTTCCCCTGGATTTGCGGGCTGCACATTTTGCTTGACTACGTGATTGATGTCGAAGAAGATCGTCGAGAGGGAGACTTCAACTTCATCCTCTGCTACACCACAGGAAAAAACGCAGTTGAGCGCCTGCGGGTGTTCGCGAGAAAAAGTTTGACAGCGGCCAAGAATTTACGCCGACACAGCGCGATCCATCAACACGTCGTGTTGGGGCTTATTGGCATGTACCTGTCTGACGAAAAGGCACGGCGCCAGCCGATTGCCCGCGCTGCGCGCCGCTTGGTGTGGTCGTTTGGTCCGACAGCTTGGCTGTACTACGCAGCGAGTGTGGTGTACCGCGTTGTCCGCTGAACGAACTCGTGGGAGAGAGATGACCGTCAAGGAGGAGAACACATGCCTGTAGTGCTGGTCCCCTTCATTGTCATCCATGTGTCCGCCGTCATAGCGAAATTGGGCGTGTTTTTCCGCATCCCCCGGCTTCAGTCTGTCGCTGAGGTGAACACGTTTTTAAAACGTTACAAGCCGTACGAGCGGACAGCAGACTGGATACTGTGGGTCACCGGGGCCGGGTTGCTCTACTTCGCGAGTTGGCAGATGCTGCGCCAGACCTGGATGATTGTGTCGATCGCTTTGTACTTGTTGGTGTTCGTGATGGTTCGCTACGCACTGATGAAAGAACTGAAAAAAATTGGTTCAAGTAAGAAGTTGCTCGCAACCGACGAGTTAAAGCGCCTGCGCGTCAACAACTGGTGTGTCGGCATCATTACTGTGGTGTTGCTCGGGGTCATTGCAACCCTAATGATGACAAAGCCCTAATCTGCGCGAGCTCGCGATACGCGCACCCCAGCTGTCGCAAATACACCAGCAATCGGAGCACCCGGTTTATCGACTTGTACGCTGACGCGAGCTACCGTCGGCCAGTCCGCGAGAACATCATCGGCAATCAAGGAAGCCAAACGCTCCAGCAATCGAACGGGCGGGCCCTCAACCCGCTCGCGCACCCGTTCAAAGACCTTGGCATAGTCGACCGCCTGCGCGAGCTCGTCAGATTCGCTAGCTGCCCGAAAGTCACCTTCCATTCGCACATGCACGACAAACCTCTGCCCGAGCACCTGCTCTTCTGGCATGACACCGTGACGGCCGAAAAACTCCATTCCGCGGAGAAACACTTCGTCCACAAAACCGTCTCCATCCCATCGAATTATCAAACGAATCTGGAAAAAATTCTCCCGTGGCGGTACAATGAGGCCGAACTTACCCTGCACAGCTTCAGCGTGCCTGAAAAAAGGAGAGACCGCAAGTGGGAACAGTCTTGACCTACAATGTGGCGACAACCTGGGACAGCGATCCAGACAGCATTGGTACCATGGTGAGCTCAGGGTTTACGCTCGACATCAGCAGCCCTGCGGGTCTCGGTGGCCCCGGTGTCGGCACGAACCCGGAAGAACTGCTCTTGGCGGCTGCCGCTGGGTGTTACCTCATCACGCTGCGGACCATCCTGCACAATCGCGGCATTCAGTATACACAGATTGAAATGTCTTCGCGGGGGTTTGTGGAAAGTGACCACGGACTTCGTTTCGACCGCATCGAGCACCATCCACTGATCGTACTCGAGTCGGTGGAAGAGGAAGCTCAGGTCAAGAAGTACGCCATGCACGCTGTGCACGCTTGCATGGTATCGACTGCCATCCGCGGCAATGTCGCCGTTACGGTCGAGCCACAGGTAAAAGTGCAGACTACGACCGCCTGAGAGTTCAGTGTGGGTCGGCTTGAGATTCAACGACGTGTTCGATGGCAGCTGCGACTTCAGCCCCAAACAGCATGAGAATGCTCGCCATGTACATCCAGATGACGAGCAGCATGACTGCCGTTAAACTTCCGTATACCACCTCATAGTTACCGAGGTGAGAGGCGTAAGAGACAAACAGCGCGCGCCCGAGGTCGAGGGTCAGTGCTGCCACAAACGCACCCGGTAGAAGGTACAGCCAGGGTGTGTTTCGTTTTGGCAAGTAGCGGTAGAACACCAGGCAGCCGAAAAACAGCGAGATCGGAAAGACGACGCGAGACACCGCGTGAATGATCAAAAACAGCGGTGTAACCGCCACGTGATGCCGCATCGCGCTCTGCTGCACGACGGGCGTCAACCCCATCGCGATGGCAGAGCCAACCGTAAGCAGCAGCAGCACGAGCAGCATGCCAAACCCCATCAGCCTTCGACCCAGAAACGAGCGCTGTTCGTGCGTTTCCCAAATCACGTCCATGGCCTGCTGTACAGCGATAAATCCGCTTGTGGCGGACCAGGACAGCGTGAGTACACTAAGAATCCCGACGCGTTCACCGATGTCAGCGAGCCGTCCAAGGTTGAGCGGCGAGAGAAAGTCGACTGCCGGAATTGACGGAAAATACGGCTGCAACATCTGAGACACGACTGAGCCAATGTGAGCAGTAGGAATCAACACAGAAGCCGCGTAAATCATGAGTGCGAGGAGAGGGAACAGCGAGAAGAACGCGTAGAAAGCGATCGTGGCAGCAAGGGACGCCGTGTCGTGCTTCGCGATCGCGACAACCAGGCGGATGATCACTTGTCCCGCCACTGCCCAAGCCTTTCTACCGTCTGTCATAGTCCCCCTCCTCGAGCAAATCGACCGCGTCTCACACCGGGGGGAGTCCGGTCAGAGCGAGCAGTTGAACAAAATCTTGCGGCAACGGGGCGCTTTGAGAGACCCACTCACCTTCGTAGGGATGCCAAAAGCGGAGTTCCACAGCGTGCAGGGCGTGTCCGTGTGCGATCTGCACGGCTGCACGAAGGCGTTCGCCTCGCAAAGCCCTGTCTGTCGCAGGCGCACCATACAGCGCGTCGCCAACGACCGGGCAGCCGAGCGAGGCTAGGTGTACGCGGATCTGATGTGTCCTTCCAGTCTCCAACGTACACTCGACTAAACTGACCGGCTGCTGATTCACCTCTGCGACAGCCAGTACTGAGTAATGCGTGCGTGCAGGGCGCCCCGTCGCGGAAACCCTGTAGCGCCCTGCGACGTGCCGGTCGCGCCCGATTGGTTGGTCGATTACGCCCTGCTGCATTGGCAAGCGTCCGATGACGACTGCAAGGTAGCGGCGGTGAACCTGTCCTCGCTGCAACAGGTGGTCAAAACTGCGCGCTGCGTACTCGTGCTTGGCATACAGCACTGCACCCGTTGTGTCGCGGTCCAGCCTGTGCGCGTGGCGCACCCGCAGCACTTGTCCTGTCTCTGCGTAGTAAGACGCCACCTGCTGTAACAGTGTGTCTGTATCTTCGGGAGTACCCGGGTAGACGAGGACGCCAGCGGGCTTATTTGCGATCAGCGCGTGGTCATCTTCGTAAAGCACGTCCAACGGCGAAACACTGCCGAGCGAGATAGGAATGGGCTCCTCCTCCTCCACTCCACCTTGCAGCCACACTGCCTGGCCTTGACGTAGGATATCGCCCGGAACCGCTGCGACAGACCCTGCTCGTACACGTCCTGCACTGAACAGACTACGCACGAATCCGTCCGCTAAGAACAGTTGTGTCGTGAGCAGAGTGTCAATCGCCTGCCCAGCAGACCGTCCATCGACACGAATCCGCAGGGCGTTTTGAACTACATCCACGCGCATCGCTTATCCTCGTTTCTATCATGTGAATCAGACATACGTTGCAGTGCCGAGCGCACCAACACAAATGCGCGGCACAGCTGTGCCACGCATCCGCAAAAGAACTTCAATTTTGTCGTCCACAGAAAGCCTCAGTAGGCTTCGACAAACTCGACTTCCGGAACCGCGTGCTTAATGGCCCGTTCCACACCCATTTTCAGGGTCATCATACTTGCAGGGCAGCCCACGCACGCGCCCGTCAAATTCACAAACACCGTTTTGGTGTCACCGTCATAAGAGACAAACTCCACATCGCCGCCGTCCTGCTGAATCGCTTCGCGAATCTCGACGAGCGCAGAACTGACGCGGTCTTCCACGGAAACCTGTGTTTCTCCAGACATCTTGCCACCTCCCGACAACTGTAGCATACTCCATGCCCCGCGGTGCCCGCAACCACAATTGCAGTGCCACCGTCCGCGTTTGCACCATACCATGATACTGAGAATAAGAAGCGAAAGGACGGGCTTCCCATGCAACGACTAGAGCGGTTCAAATGGATCCCGATGCTGCTGCGCGCCTGGGATGAGGCCCGCGAGCGCACCGAAGCCGAGCGAAGAGGGCGAATAACAAGCCCGGAAGGCGAGGCGGAGACGGGAATTGTATCGGCTCCAGCGAAACCGACGCGTTCACAAACGAAGTCAACGAACAGAGTTACAAAGGCGATAAAGCCGCCTGTGAGACCCGCTGCGCCATCTGTTCGGCGCCTGCCCAGCCCCGCTCGCGGCCAGAAACAGGACGTGCGCACGCGCATCCGTAAGTCGGACTACCAAGCAGTCCTCCAAGAGTTGCGGGAAGCGAAAAAACAGCTCGGTCAGCTCGACTCGATTCGCCACCAACTAGACGAATTACAAGCGTGGTTTGAAGCGCGTATGGCAGCAGCCGAAAAATCCACGGCAAAGCCAGTCAACCGAGAAGCCCAGCCGTTTGAGATGCCGATGCCAGGCCAAATGCAGATGCCAGGCCCACCGGTGCACGTCATGCCAGCACAGGGAGCACCTGTCGGACATAATCCACAAGCGCAGCAAGTGTCTTCAGACAGGATAGGCCAAGAACCAGGGAGACATACTGAAGCGCAAAAGGAGGATGCCGATTGAGTCGAACTGCGCTTGTGTTTGCCATTCTTGGCGCGCTCAACTGGTTGTGTGTAGGTCTGTTCGGAGTGGATGCGATTGCGCTTGCCTTTGGTGGCCCGACAAGCACCGTCAGTCGGATCTTATACGTTGTTGCAGGTCTCGCCGGCCTCTCCGCGCTGACCATGCTGGCACCGCAGCGTCGACGTAGCAGAAGATACGACTGACTTTTGATGTTCTCAACCGTGACTCTGGCGGGCAAGCCAACACTCACGGTCGTGAGGTGCTGGCAAGAGGCCGGTCGCAATCGCAATGCTCTCTGCGGTCGTCGGTCCGACAAAGCGGAAGGTCTTTTGCAGGACACGAAGCAAGTCGGGCTCTGGCAGGCTGGTAAAAAACCGACCGAGAGACCCGTGTTCACTGATCAGATTTTGCGCAATCCGAGCGTTTTGCAACGCCGACTCAACCTTTTTCCGGTTGCGCACAATACCCGGGTCCGCCATCAGGCGCACCACATCTTCCTCGCCAAAAGTCGCCACACAGTCCACATCGAACTCGGCAAATCCTCTGCGGAACGCTGGCCGCTTGTGCAGGATCGTCCGCCAACTCAACCCCGCCTGAAAGGTTTCCAGCACAACCCGCTCGAACCACTCTGCGTCCGTCGCAGGTCGTTGTCCCCACTCGACATCATGGTACTGCGCCAATACGGCGTCTGTTGCCCACCTGCAGCGAACGCGCTCCGGTTGGAGCTTGTCCACAGCCACTGCTTCCACAGTGTACTCCCCCTTTGTGGAGGGTGCCCAGCCACTCCTCGCGAAGTGGTGGGCACCCGCTCTCTACCATTCTATCCGCTGGCCGCCACTCTGCACCCTAGCCTGCATACCCTGTTGCTGCGGGGGAACGGGTGCCTGCGATTGCCCCGGTTGTGGCCCATACCCGGGAACAGCACCCATCGGTCCAGCTCCCGCTACACCCGGAGCACCGGACTGCGGCGGCATACCGTAAGGCTGAGCTGATCCCGGTGGAAACTGTGCGGGTTGGCCGTACCCAAATGGGGCACCAGGCGGCTGTTCAGGTTGCGCTCTGCTGGCTGCTCCGGCCGTGCTGATCCGCTTCTGAAAACAGGTGGTGTTCGGGTCAACCCGGAACACTTCGGTGAAGCCGAGTTTGCGCGTAAACGCCAGACTGCGCTCATTTGAACTCTGGACAAAAACCTCCAGCACCTGAACGCCAGCCGCCCGCGCTTCATCTTCCAAGCGCTTCATGACCTGCGTTCCTACGCCGTCTGACTGATACGTCGGTTCAATCACGAGAGCGCTGATGTGCATCTTCGCGTCTGGACCAACCAAGTACGAGTAATAACCGATCCGCTTGCCATTTTGCTCAATCAGATACGTAGGCGCTCCAGATCGCAGGTAGCGAAGGAACTGGTCGCGGGGAAACGGTTCCGCGAACGCCTGCTGGTGCACGGCGCCGAGTTGCTCCTCGGTCAATTGGACCATGTATTCATCGTCCTGCGGTGTCCGTGGGCGATACGTCAGTGCAATTGGCTTCTTTGCGGCGGTTTTCCCAGAGCGGCGCGGCGCGCGCTTCTTGGCCGCTGCCGGCCGCGTCGCCCGTCCGCGTGCCTGTGCCGTCCTACGACGTGCTGGTTTTTGTTGCATGCGGCTGATGACCTCCCTGGTGCATGACTGCACGAGTGGTACGTTCCCTTCAGCCTATGCAACCGTGCGGGCGAATGTCATTAGCGGGCTCCTGATCGTGACAAACGCCCAAGTCTCAAGTGAGTCCTTGGGCGATGGATGGGGTCTCAAAACAGGTTCAGGCCTTGTCCTTGGCAGACTTCCCTTTTCCCTTTTGTTCCTTCTGCGTCGGATCCGCCGAAGGACGGCGGCTAAACCAAGACCGTTTTTTTGTCCCAGTCTGTACAGTGCCAGACCCGCTGACTTTGGTCTTAGGCTTCCCAATTGGCGCAACAACGTAGCCAATGTAATCCCCGGCGACATCCACCTTGTACCGCCGATTTGGCTGAATTTTGTCATACTCGGCCTTCGTCGTCCGAAACGTCACGTTCTGCGCCTTGTTCATCTGCACTCCACGAATGGATTGCGACAGCGTAATGCGACCCACGACCTGATAGTTCTTAAACTTGGTGTACTTGGTCAAACGCGTTTGACCTCGCTCTTTGACAATGCGTTTGTTCAGCACGAACACTTCTCTACGCTCTCTGGCTGCTTCGTACTGCTCATCAAACGCTTTCTGCCGCCGCCGAGCCACGAGAAACATCCACACCCACACGCCGGCCAGAACGACGACAATTGCCAAGGTGATAATCCACCGCAACAAGGAACCTGCCCCCTATGCCGATATACAGTAACCTACGATTATTCTAAAGGACTAACGGTCGTTAGTAAATGACAGGTGCGCGGAGCAGGTAAACGCATCACCCAGTGGGCTGCACGGGCCTTGCGTAACGCTTCGGAAACACCTTCAGGCCGACAGATGGGTGAAACATCGCTTCAATCTGCGGTCCCTCCTCAGCGTTGTCGCGGACGGACAGCACGATGCCTTCCCCGTACTGCGGATGCCTGATGCGATCACCTGACTTCCAGTCGTAGAGGACGTCATTGGTGAGAAAGACACGCGTGACGTGTGTGTCTGGCAGTTCGTCAAGAAACCTTGAAGGATCGCGGACCGAAACTTGTCCAAACAGCGTCCGTTCACTGCAATGTGTGAGATGAAGCCGGTCTTTGGCGCGTGTAATTCCCACGTAGCAGAGGTTGCGCTCTTCTTCGAGTCCTGCCTCATCGTCGAGCGAGCGCGCATGCGGAAACACTGACTCTTCCATGCCAATCAGGAACACAACCGGAAACTCCAGGCCCTTGCTTGCGTGTAATGTCATCAGGCGCACAGCGTTCTCTGGTTTGCCTTTCTCCTTGTCAACCTCAGACAACAGCGAAACCTCCGCAAGGAATTCCAACAGTGTGCCGTGCCTGCGTCTGTCAAAGGACTGTGTCACACTGAACAACTCGTTGATGTTTTCAAGCCGCTGCTGGTCTTCTTGTTTACTGCTGCTTTCGTACATTGCGCGGTAACCCGTAGCGTGCAGCACCTCAGCGAGGTAGTCTGTCACAGGCATGCCTTCCATCCACAACATAAGCTCCCGGAGAACTGCCGCAAACCGTTCAGCTGCCTCTGCTGCGTCGGCATTCAGCCCTACCTCGCGAGCGCGCGCCAAGGCCTCGAGCAACGTGATCTCCTGGGCATGAGCAAAGTCGAGCAAGCGCCGAACGGTCTGTTCGCCGAGTCCGCGCTTTGGCGTGTTGATGACGCGCAGCAGCGAAATTTCATCCTGTGGATTGACGAGCACGCGTAGGTAGGCGAACACATCCTTGATTTCACGCCTGTCGTAAAACGTCAGCCCGCCGACAATCGTGTACGGGATGGCGCGCTCCATAAACGCCTCTTCAACGACACGCGACTGGGCGTTCGCTCGGTACAAAACCGCGCAGTCACCGTACTGACCTCCGTCCGCAACGTGCGCAGCCACTTGTTCCGCGACGTAGCGAGCCTCGTCTTCGCCATCTGTGAGCGCGCCGACGATGATCGGCTCACCCTTGCCGCGCACGGCGCGCAGGTTCTTCTCTTTTCTCCTTGTGTTGTTCGCGATAACGGCGTTGGCCGCCTCGAGGATCACGGCCGTGGAACGGTAATTGGTCTCGAGGGTCACCACTGTGGCATCCGGGTAGTCGCGTTCAAAATCGAGGATGTTCCGGATGTCTGCACCGCGCCACGCGTAAATCGCCTGGTCGGAGTCACCGACCGCGCAGACGTTCCGGTACTTGTCGGCTAGCAGGCGAACCAACTGGTACTGGGCTTTGTTCGTATCTTGGTACTCGTCGACGTGCACGTAACGAAACTTTTCCTGGTAGCGTTCGCGCACCTCAGCGTGGTTCGCAAAGAGCGCGACTGTGTTCAAGATGAGGTCGTCGAAGTCCATCGCGTTGGCGCTAAACAGCCTCGACTGATAAACTTCGTACACGTCTGCAGCCACAGATTCATTCAGATTCTTGGCAGCTTGCTTGCGTTTGACCTCACCTCCCGGCCGAAGCTCGTTCTTCCAACGGGAAATAATGAACTGAATGGCGCGTGGTTCAAACTTTTTCAGGTCAAAGTTGAGGTCAACCATCGCCTGAGACACAGCCTTTGTCTGGTCATCGGCGTCCAAAATGGTGAATGCGTGCGTGTAGCCGATATGCTCAGCCTCGCGTCGAAGGATGCGCACCGCAATGCTGTGAAAGGTGCCCATCCACAAGTCGTGCGCAGCATCGCCGACAAGTGCGGTGAGCCGCTCGCGCATTTCTCGCGCAGCTTTATTTGTGAAGGTAATCGCAAGGATGTGGTGTACAGGCACCTGTCTCACACTCAGCAGGTAAGCGATGCGACGCGTCAAAACGCTGGTCTTGCCGCTGCCAGCTCCCGCTACAACCAACACAGGTCCTTCCGTTGTCAATACAGCGTGGCGTTGTTCCGGGTTCAGACCCTTGAGCAGTTGCTGCTCTGTCGGCGGCTGCACGGGTCGGGCAGCCTTGAACCTTCTTCGCCCTGTCCGTCCGCGCTTCAACTCTCGGGCTTGTTGCAATTCCATCCACACTCCTGGTCATTGTGCTGTCTAAGGTCGCTGAGCTGACACCCGGCTGTTTGGACAAGTGGTACTATAATAAACCCTAAACCGCTTGGCAAACGCGTCGCAACACCCTGATTAGACAGCTCCAGGAGGCATAGTTTGGCCGCACCGTTGGAGAACAGGTGCGGCCTGTTCGCTCAATCATGTTCGTACAGCGCATCGATCTCCGCTTCGTAGCGCTTCGTCACGTCCCGCGTCCGCACTTTCAGGGTTGGCGTCAATAACCCGTTTTCCACCGTGAATGGCTCGTTGGCCACAATCACTTTCTTGGGTTGTTCAAAGCGCGCCAAATTTGCAGTGTCGGCCTGGATTCGCTGCAGCAAAAACTCCGCCGGGTCGCCGCCCGCAGTGGCTTGCGCAGTCTGCACCCCCGTCTGTGCACTGGAGCCACCGGCTGCGACCTCTCTGTCTGCCCCTTGCCACACGTCCCCGAGTACCTCTTGGTTCGGTACGACAATCGCGCTCACATACTTGCGGTTTTGCCCGACGATCATGACCTGGTCGATATACGGGTCTTTCAGGATTTCCGCCTCAACCGCAGCCGGTACAACCTTTTTGCCGGTAGAAAGAATGATCAAGCTCTTTTTGCGGTCGGTGATGCGCAAGTAGCCGTCGCCCGTCAACTCTCCGATGTCGCCAGTGTGCAGCCAACCGTCCGCGTCAATTGCTTCTGCCGTCGCTGCTCGATCACGCCAGTACCCCGGAGATATGCTTGGCCCGCGCACAAGTAGTTCTCCGTCGTCAGCAATGCGCGCCTCCACATTGGGCAGAACTTTCCCAGCGAAACCAAGGCGCGGAGCCTCCGGCCGGTTGACCGCGATGACTGGTGATGTCTCTGTCATTCCGTAGCCTTCCACCACCGTGACGCCGACAGCGGTGAAAAACTTCGCCACGTACAGAGGCAATGGTGCGCCACCCGTCACAATAAAGCGAATGTGTCCACCGGTCGCCTGACGGATCCGCTCAAACACCAAGCGGTCGTACAGAGAGAGCCGCCAGGAGGCGACCGAACCGCCGTTCACACGAGCCACTGTACCCGCTTTCAGCGCTCGTTCAAATATCTTTTTGCGCCTCGCGCTACCTTGTTCGACTTGACGAAGCACCTGCTCCTGCACCTTTTCAAGGAGACGTGGAACTGTCGTAAACACAGTGGGGGGCATTCGTCGAAAGTCTTCAGAAATGAACTTAATCCCGCGCGAATAAGCAATGGACGCGCCAACTGAAAACGGGACAAATTGACCGGCCGTTCGTTCGAATATGTGCGACAAAGGAAGATAGGAAAGTGCACGGTCCGTCGCCCGCAAGGCGATCAGCTCAGATATCCCCTCCACATTCGACAGCAGGTTGCCGTGAGTGAGCATTGTACCCTTCGGGTTCCCGGTCGTACCCGACGTGTAGACAATCGTCGCCAGATGGTCCCGCCTCAAGTTCTTGTAGCGAGCTTCCCATTCCGCTTCCGAGAATGCTTCTTCTGCGGTCCGCCACGCTGAAAACAATTCCACTTGCCAGCGCTGCTTCGCGTCACTGACCACGTCCACCGCATGCTCGTCTTCTGGGTCTTCGTAGAGAACGATGAACCGCAAGCCTGACATGGCATCGGTTGGAAGCTCCAACAGTTTGGCTAGTTGCTTGACATCTTGCAAGAAGATCCCGCTCATCTGAGATTGATTGACGATGTACTCGATTTGTGGTGCAGTCAAACTCGGGTAGACTGGCACCACGACAGCCCCTAGACCCATCACGGCAAAATCCGTGATTGGCCACCAAGCACGGCTCTCTGCGAGCAACCCTACCAAGTCGTCCGGACCGACACCTACCATCTCGAGTTGCCGAGCAACTCTGCGGATATCGCGCCACAACTCCTTGTACGTCCACGCGTCGTACCCGCCAGATGTGTTTGGGTCGAGCAGCGCAGTCCTCGATGCATGCGCTTGCACAGACTTCGCCAACAGTTCAGGCAAGCTGTGCGTTCCATCCTGCTGTCCCATCTGATCGCCTCTGATCCCGCCACTTTTCAGTGTGTAAAAGCGGCGAATTCGGTTGCTGACTCTCCCTGAAGTCTAGCACTCTTACTATACTCATACCATACGCTCAATGATTGTTCGAGTGTTCAGTCACTGCAAAATCAGCGAACTCATCCTTCGACTTGTCGTTTGTTCGTACGCGCATGCTATGATGAGTCCAGACACTGCTACATACATGCCTGGATGTGACAGGAGGCTTCGCCATGACGATTTACGACCTGATGCCTATACCTCAACTGTTAGACGCCAAACGTGTACTCTGTGTGCAGCCTCATCCTGATGATATGGATGTCTCTTGCGGCGGCACACTCGCGCGACTCGCCGACCAAGGTGCAGAGATCACATACGTGACAGTGACGGACGGAGGCGCAGGCAGCCCGGTCCGCACATCTGAAACGGAACTTGCGGCGCTTCGCCGCCAGGAACAAGCGGCCGCGGGAGCAATTATCGGCGTGAAGGACTACGAGTGGCTTGACTTTCCAGACCGTGCATTACTTGACCCGGCTCAGGTACAAGACGCTGTCATCCGCGCCATCCGCACGCACCGTCCAGACACACTTGTGACTGTTGACCCGTGGCTGCTTTATGAATCACACCCTGCCCATCGGACAGTCGGCCAGTGTGTAGCAGCAGCCGCCATGTTCTCAGGCATGCCGAACATCAGTCCGGAACAGAGTGACGCTGGTCTCTTGCCACATACGGTGGAACGCGTGGTGTTCACGTTTACAGCGAACGCCAACACACAGATCGACGTGACAACTACATGGGAGCGCAAGATGCAGGCTATTGCGGCCCACAAGAGTCAGTTTCCAGAGTCGACATGGTCGATGTACCAATACTACTTTCAATCGCAGGCACAAACCGCCGGAGCCAGGGCTGGCTGTGCGCTTGCAGAGAACCTGCGCGTTCTCTCGCCGCTGCATCTGCACTGCAACACGGACGTATGATGAGACAGCGTAGAAACGGACGACTCAGTTGGGTGCTCCTCATCGTGATCGCCGTCGGCTTTTATCTCGTCGAACACCAGAAGGTCCCGACTGTCACCCCACCTGCACACTACACGTTGGTGGGGAAGGACGTCCGCATCCCGGTCAACATGGCTCGCGCTGCAAACACTCAGACGGGTTGGGCGCTCGCGCGCACCAGTCAGGGCTTCTATGTAGCGCTGCTCTATCAGAACGGGCAACTCAGGCACCAGTTCCAAGCCACGACAAAAGCCGCCCCACAGCAACAAGGCGGCTCATCAGGACAAACGTACGCGGCAACGGGTCAAGTGAACATGGATGGGACACTGTACCGCGTAGCAGAGATTCACGTGAACCCGGATGGAAAGACGGGATACATTCAACTCAATCCGGAGGGCAGTCGCACTGGTTCGCAAAACGCAGCAGCACCGTCGAGCGGCAACGCAGTTCCGTAGACTGGGTAGCTCGTCGCCGGCACACGCCAGAGCGCCTGCGCCACCTGCTGTACCACAGTCGGTACAAGTTCCCCCGTGACAACCCACGCCGCTTCTGCGTGGGTTGTCGCGATCGGTTGCACCTGCTCGACCAACAGTCCTGGCTGAGCAGCCAACCTGTGATAGAGAAGCTCTGCTCCGGCTCTGCCACCGAACAGGTTGTTGCCGCTCGTTGGCAGGGTCACGACGACACCGCGCGCAGTGGGCTCCGCGAACTTCACACCCTGCGCGCTGCCAGTACCCGTGGGCCGCGCTGTGCCACACGACGAACCGCTCTCTGCGGCCGCAGCACGAGTTGTCCCGCCCACCTGCTCGACCGCCTTCAGCACATCCTCGACAATAGCGCTCGCCGTTGGCTCTGCACCCGCACCTGCTCCTGCGAACAACAGGTCTCCTGCCAAATCACTCGAAACCACCAACCCGTTGTGGACCCCGTCAATACCGAACAACAAGTCACTTGGCGCAACTAGGGCAGGGCCCACACGTGCTCGAACCAACCCGTTCTGCACCGTCACTTCGACGACGTGCTTAAGCTTCCACCCGAGCTCCGCGGCGAGAGCCAAATCTTCGCGCTGCACGCTAGATATTCCGCTGCGTGCAACTCCGTCCGCCGGGACGCTTAGGCCAAAGGCCGTACGAGTCAAGACCTGCAGTTTGGCGAGGGCGTCCCAGCCCTCGACGTCCGCAGTCGGATCCGCCTCGGCATACCCTGCCGCCTGCGCCTCTCTAAGCGCCTCTGCGAACGATAGCCCGTCGCGATCCATCTGCGTCAGGATGTAGTTGCTCGTGCCGTTGACAATTCCGCGCAGCGCTATGATGTGATTGGCGCCGTAATAACTGTCCAGCACATGCAACACCGGAATCGCCGCACCCACTGCCGCGTCAAACAAAAGGGAACGGCCGATCGACATCGCAAGCTCCGACAGCACCTCGCCACGCGCGGCGATCAGCTGTTTATTCGCAGTCACCACGTGTTTGCCAGAACGCAGCGCCAAGGTGATCGCTTCCTCTGCCGGCGACAGGCCTCCCATCGCCTCAACCACGACATCGACATCCGGTGCGGTGACAACATCTCTCCAGTTGCTTGTGAGGAGCAATGGATCGACGTGCTGAGGACGCGGTCGATCGACGTCGCGCACCGCGATCCGCACGACCTCGAGTTGCACGCCGCGCCTGCGGGCGACTCTGCGTTCACTTTGTGCTACTGCCCAGACCACACCAGCACCGACCACGCCACAGCCCAAGAGACCAATGCGTATTTTGCGTTCAGCCCCGCGTGTGCTCACGAGCGGTGACCTCTCAGCCGATCCGCGATTAAACCCGCTAACCGGGATTGTTCGAGCAAGAAGGCGTCGTGCCCGTACGCCGACGAGAGTTCCAGGTACTCGCAGTCGACACCACTGTGACGTGCTACTTCGGCTGTGTGTTTCAGCGCCTGTGCACCGTACAGGTAATCGCTGTCGATCGCGACGACCGTCAACCGAGACTCCATGTGCCGCAGAGCTTGAGCGACGCCACCGCGGCCCCGTCCGATGTCGTGACTGTCCATCGCCCGCGACAAGTACAGGTAGCTGTTGGGGTCAAACCGCCGTAACAGCTTCTCACCCTGATACTGCAGATAGGACTCGACCGCGAACTGCGGCTCTGTAAAGGCTGCGAGCGGTGAGAGCGTCTCACGTTCGCGGCCCACCTCGAACCACAGCGGATCCGGTTGTTCCCCCGGGGCGACCGCTGCACTCACCCTTCCATCCCGTCCAAAGCGAGCTAGGTACAGTTCGTCGGTGCGGTACGTCAGCATCCCAATGGCGCGCGCTACATTCAGTCCTGCCGCAGGAACCTGACCTGTCCCATAGTAGTTGCCCTGCTGCCAGTCTGGGTCATCGACAATCGCCTGACGCATAGCCTGGTTGTACCCGATCGCAAGCGGAGGAAACGCAGCGTGCGCTGCGACAACCACGGCGTGCTCGACGAGCCCGGGCGCCACAAGCGGCCACTCCCACGCCTGCATGCCGCCGAGTGAGCCCCCGATAACGAGTTGCACGCGCCGGACGCCGAGTTGCTCCGTTAACCGAACTTGCGCACGCACGATGTCGCGCACGGTCACAAGCGGGAAGCGCAGCGCATACGGGTGCCCGTCAGCGGCTAACGACGACGGACCTGTCGATCCCGCACAGCCACCGAGCACATTGCTCGCAAGAACGAACGAAGTGTTTGTGTCGAGCAACTTGCCTGGGCCGATGAGCCCACTCCACCAGCCGTCCGGGTTGCCCGGGCCTGCGTGCGCATCCCCGGTCAGGGCGTGGCAAATGACGACCACGTTGTCGCGGGCGGGGGACAAGGTCCCCCAAGCTTCGTACGCTACCTCGACGTACGGA
>JAKAXI010000255.1 GCA_021816665.1 Bacillota bacterium
CGATCTCAGAACGGTGAGGAAGCACTCCGACGCCTTGAAGTACTCACACCGGACATCGTGCTGATGGACCTCAACATGCCTGTGATGGGCGGGCTCGAAGCCACCGAACGCATCAGTGCCGCCTTTCCTGAAGTTGCGGTGGTCGTCTTGTCCGTTCAGGACGATGTCGAATACGTCCGGCAATCGATGCGCGCGGGGGCCAAGGACTACCTGTTCAAACCTGTCTCGGGGGACGTGCTCGAAGCAACACTCATACAGGTCTACGAGTCCTCACAAGCGAGGGTCACGAGGAATACAGTGGCACTCTTGAGCGATCGGTTTACCAGGCAAACACGCATTGTCGCCCTCGTCAGTGCGAAAGGCGGCGTTGGCAAGACAACAACAGCGGTCAACCTTGCTGCTGCATTGGCATCGGAAGGACGGCGTGTTGCTCTGGTTGACTGTGACCTTCAGTTTGGCGATGCGGCCTTGATGGTCAACGCCAAACCGTACCGCACGATTGCTGACTTGTGCAAAGAAACCCGTGAGATTGACGGGGAAGTGCTCGAGAACTACCTCGAGTCCGTTTCCGACAACCTCTGGTTGCTGGCGGCTCCGAAGCGCCCTGAGGAAGCGGAATACGTTTCGCCGACTCAACTGCGCGTGATGCTGCAGGCACTGCGACGGCGCTTTGATTACGTTGTCGTCGACACGGCGCCGGTTGCGAATGACATCTTCTTTGGGGTCATTGAAACGGTCGATCACGTTTTGTGTGTCAACACGCTGAACGTCGCCGTACTGAAGAACAATCGACTCCTGCTTGATTTGCTGAGCCAGCTTGGCTACGACGTGAATGAACTTGTCAGACACATCGTCTGCCGTGCCAGCAGCAAGTCAGGTGTCAAGTTGCGTGACGCTGAAAAGGTTCTTACCACTGAAATTTACTCGGAAATCGACAACGACTACACTGTCGTGGAAGACTCCATTAACGCAGGCGTACCCTTTGTCGTCCGTGACAAGAGCAGTCGCCTCTCGAAACAGGTGTTTGTCCTTGCGACAAAGCTCGAGGAAGAGGCAGGCTATCGCGTTGCACGGAAAAACCCACTGCGACGTCTCATGGGCGGACGGGGCAATTGACAAGTGGAAGCGGCAAGGGGGTGAGGACAGGTGTCGCTGCTGAAACGGTTGGAAATCGAAAAGTCGCGTAAACAAGGACTCGACGAGGCACAAACAACTTCAGTGAAAGCAAATACCATTCAGTCCGACCATGCTGGCGCCCGTGCGACGAGTGTTCAGCGGATCGCTCATGAGGATGCCAAAACCGAATCTGCACTTGCGAATGACCCGTTTTTGCAATGGAAGGTGCAACTGCATCAGCAACTTGTCCAGGTCCTGTTTGAAGAGGAAGACGGCAACGAAAACAGTCTTGAAGCGACCATTCGGCGCGTTGTAGAACAGTCCGGGCTCCCGCTGGCCAAACACGAGAGAGAGCGCATGATAACGGAACTGCGGGCTGAAACGGACGGTTTTGGTCCGATTGATTCTCTGCTCAAAGATGAGGACATCTCCGAAGTGATGGTTAACAGCGCGTCACAGGTCTACGTGGAACGTGCAGGCAAACTCGAACTGACGCCGGTTAAGTTTCTCAACGACGCTCACGTGATGCGGGTCATCGAAAAGATTGTCGCGCCACTCGGTCGACGAATCGACGAGTCGTCGCCGATGGTGGACGCCCGCTTGCCAGATGGCTCCCGTGTGAATGCCATCATTCCACCGCTTGCAGTCAAAGGGCCAAGCGTGACAATTCGAAAGTTTGCCAAAGACCCGTTTCAAGTGAGTGACCTTGTGAGGTTTGGCACCTTTACAGAGCAAATGGCAGAGTTTCTGCAGGCGTGCGTATCCGCGCGGCTGAACGTGGTGGTTTCTGGGGGAACAGGCAGCGGGAAGTCGACGACGCTGAACGTTTTATCGTCCTTCATTCCGGATGATGAGCGCGTGGTAACGATTGAGGATGCCGCCGAACTGCAACTGCGCCAGGCGCATGTCGTCACCTTGGAGACCCGGCCGCCCAATGTCGAGGGCAAAGGCGCTGTCACGATGCGCGATCTCGTTAAGAACAGCCTGCGCATGCGGCCAGACAGAATTGTTGTCGGTGAGGTCCGCGGCGGAGAGGCTCTCGATATGTTGCAGGCGATGAACACCGGTCACGACGGATCGCTCACGACGGCTCACGCCAATACGCCGAGGGACTGCTTGCGGCGCCTTGAGGTGATGGTGCTGATGGCGGGTATGGACTTACCCCTGCGCGCCATCCGCGAGCAAGTAGCGTCTGCCGTAGACCTGATTGTTCAGCAGGCAAGGTTGCGCGACGGCTCGCGGAAGATCACCCAAATTTCAGAGGTTCTCGGCATGGAAGGAGACAACATCGTACTTCAGGACCTCTTCACTTTTAAAGAGCAAGGCATCAGAGAAGACGGGCACATCATCGGTAAACACGTGACGACCGGCATTGTGCCCACATTCCTCGAACGCCTTGTTGACCAGGGATTTGCGGTAGATTATGGATGGTTCCAACCGGAGGCTGGAGAATGGGCTACGTCGCATTACTGACTGGAATCAGCGTCTTCATTTTGGCATGGCTGCTTTTTGAGACGGTCCTTCGCCGCAAGCTGACCATCGCAGAGCGAGTCCGAGACCTTACGGGAGAGCGAGTATCTCTGCCACAGGCGAGTCGTCCAAAGAGCCGGGGGCTGTTGCGATTGCGCGAAGCAGGGCAACCTCAATCGCAGCAGCAAAACGGCAAGGGTACAGAAGCGAGGCGCATGCCTTTTGCGCTTGGCCGAAAAAATGCAGCCCGGCGGGCCAAGCAGGCATCGTTCAAGGCGAACGTTGAGGTCTGGCTGCGCCGTGCAGATATGAAGTTGTCGGCGCGAGATTTTATCACCCGCTGGCTGGCCGTTGTTGGTACAGTCACCATCCTCAGCCTGCTGACGCCGCTCGCGTACGTCGGGGTGCTCATCGTCCCCATGAGCTTTGTTGTCACAGCCATTTACTTGCGTCTGCGCATGCAGCGCCGCTTACACCAGTTTAATGACGGCTTGTACGACATGCTTGTCCTGGTGTCAAATGCGCTTCGCGCGGGGCATTCCTTTGTTCAGGCCATGCACCTGATTGTTGAAGAGTCAGTCGGAGCAATGCACGAGGAGTTCGAACGCGCCGAAGCTGAGATGCAGGTTGGCGTGTTGCTTGAAGACGCCTTAAATCGGGCAGCAGAGCGGGTTGGCAGTGAAGACTTCGACCTTATCGTTACCGCCATCTCGATTCAACGTCAAATTGGTGGGAACCTCGCTGAGGTATTGGACAGAATTGCATCGACCATCGCTGAACGCGTCAAGTTAAAACGGGAAATTAAGGCACTCACCTCCCAAGGCCGTCTGTCAGCCGCCATATTTATGGGTCTGCCTGCTGGTGTTGCGGTGTTGCTTTACATCATCAACCCCTCCTACATGTCTGTGCTGTTTCAGACCAGCCTCGGCCTATTGCTCGTGGTCGTCGCAGTGCTTGGTCAGATTGTCGGTTACTTCTTCATCCGGCGCATCGTCAACGTGCAGCTGTAAAGTTGAGGCGCAACGTGCAACTGTAAAGAGGTGAGATAGGTGTTTTTTGGGGCCTTGTTTATTACGTTCGCCCTGTGGACGTACATCATTTTGACGTG
>JAKAXI010000256.1 GCA_021816665.1 Bacillota bacterium
TAAATACGAACATGCGTTCTTGTCAAGTGAAATGCGAACAAACGTTTGCGAACAACTGTTCTGTTTGCTATACTTAGGAAAACATTTCATGGAGCGGAGGCGCGGTCATGGCAAAACTGTCTCGACGACAAGAGGAAATACTCAACTACATCCGCGCATGTGTAAAGGAACAGGGGTATCCCCCATCTGTTCGAGAAATTGGCGAGGCTGTCGGATTAGCGTCCAGTTCGACCGTACACGGTCACCTCGAGCGTCTCCAGAGCAAAGGCTACCTTCGACGCGACCCAACGAAACCGCGCGCCATCTTGCTGCTCGATCAAGACGCCTCACAAGAACCTAAGCTCGCCTCACCGACACCTGTTCAGACGACGCGCGGAGCAGTCTTTGCGCCGATTGTCGGGAAAGTCACGGCAGGTGTGCCGATTACGGCGGTGGAGGATGTGGAAGAGTACTTTCCTTTGCCTGAAGAAATGGTCAGAGACCAAGAGGTGTTCTTGTTGCGCGTCACTGGGGATTCGATGATAGATGCTGGCATCTTGGACCGCGACTTCGTCATCGTGCAACGTCAGCAAACAGCCCGCAACGGTGACATTGTCGTAGCCATGACGGATGACGACGAAGCCACCGTGAAGCGCTTTTTCAGAGAAGCGGACCACATTCGCCTGCAGCCGGAGAACGCATCAATGGAGCCACTAAGATATCCGAACGTCACAATTTTGGGCAAGGTCATTGGAGTTTTTCGAACGGTCGTGTGACTGTTCCCATCGGTTGTATGATTGGACACGCAAAACAGCCTGCGGTCTACGCGACCGCAGGCTGTGATCGATTCTCTGCTCAATACAACTGCAGGTACTGTTCGCGTTCCCACTCCGACACCTGTGTCCGGTAGACGTTCCACTCGATCCGTTTGGCTTCAATAAAGTGTGAGATGATGTGTGCTCCGAGCGCTTCGCGCAACACACCGTCACCTTCTAGGAGTTCAAGTGCCCGCGACAAATTGCCGGGCAAGCTCACAATACCGATAGACTCCTTTTCTGCATCCGACATCCGGTAGATGTTGCGATTGACCGGAGGCGGAGCTTGCATCTCCCGCTCAATGCCATCGAGTCCTGCCGCAAGCATGGACGCAATCGCCAGATACGGGTTACAGGAAGGGTCCGGACTTCTCACTTCGATGCGCGTACTCTGTCCGCGAGCAGCCGGAACACGAACTAGCGGCGAACGGTTTTTAGCCGACCACGCGACGTAATTCGGAGCTTCATAACCAGGTACGAGCCGCTTATAAGAGTTCACGATTGGATTACAGATCGCCGTGAACGCCGGGGCGTGGCGCAGGATGCCTGCGAGAAACTGCAACCCAATCTCACTGAGGCCCGCCTCCCCGTTCTCATCCGCAAACGTATTCTCGCCATCTCGGAACAGCGACATGTGGCAGTGCATTCCAGAGCCGTTGATGCCGTAGACTGGCTTTGGCATAAATGTTGCGTGCAACCCGTGTTGGCGAGCCACCGTCTTCACGACAAGTCGAAATGTCGCGATGTCGTCGGCGGCTTCGAGAGCGTCCGCGTACATGAAGTCAATTTCATGTTGTCCAGGCGCTACTTCATGGTGCGACGCTTCAATTTCAAACCCCATCGACTCGAGTGTCAGGACAATCTCACGCCGACAATCTTCGCCGAGGTCGAGCGGCGCCCAGTCAAAGTAGCCGCCTTCGTCGTTGACTTCCGGTGTTGGCTTCCCATTCGCATCCACTTTGAACAGGAAGAACTCCGGCTCGCAGCCGACATTGAACGTGTCAAATCCGAGCGCCCGCGCGCGCGCAGCAACCCGCTGCAGTGCAACCCGTGGGTCGCCAGGAAACGGATCGCCGTTAGGCTGCCGGATGTCACAGATCAGCCTCGCCACTCGGCCATAGTTTGACTCCCAAGGGAAGACCAGCCACGTACTCGTGTCCGGCGCCAGGTACATATCTGACTCTTCGATCCGAACAAAACCCTCTATAGAAGACCCGTCAAATGCAATTTTCCCATCGAGGGCTTTCGGCAACTGATCCACAGGCACCTCGACATTCTTGATGATCCCGAGTAAGTCCGTAAACTGCAACCGAATGTAGCGAACGTCTTGTTCCTTCGCGAGTTCGAGAATTTCAGCCTTGTCAAAGCGCTTGCGCACATGAACCACCCCTGTCCAGATCAACACAAAGCCCCTAAAAGACCCTTACCGGTGTCGGTATAACCGAGAGAGGTCTCCTTGAAAGAGGGACATCGCTCGTTCCGTCTGTCCTTCCTGAATTTCTTTCTGCAACCATTCATACAATTCCGCGTCCGACGGCTCAGCCGTACTTTCTTGCGATGTTGCCGTCCCCGCTCGGCCCGACTGGAGTTTCGCTTTGACACCGGACATGTTGTATCCGTCATCGAGCAGACTGCGCACGTCCATAAGCCGCTCTACGTCCGCGAATGAAAACAACCGTTGCTTGCCCTCTGAACGCGCAGGACTGATGAGCCCGTGCTGTTCGTAGTAGCGAATCTGGCGTGCTGACAGACCTGTTAGCTTTTGCACGATCCCGATGGAAAACAGCGGAAGCTGCCGACGCATGTTCAAGTCCACGGATATCCCCCCGCCCGCGCTGTAATCGCTGCCCCCATCTTATCATCCGAAGCTGCAATGCAAAAGGAGCATGTGTCAAAGTTTTTTACATCAGCGATGTCACGATACGCTCCAATGTCAGATACACGTGCTCGTAAGTCAGTCCTCCCTGAAAATAGACACGGTAGGGCGCCACAACTGGGGCATCAGCCGACATTTCAATGGTCGAACCTTGCACAAAGGTCCCGGCCGCCATCACCACCCGATTCGCGTACCCCGCCATCTCCCCGCCGTCAGGATGGACAAACGAGTCAATCGGTGCGCTGGCTTGCACCGCCTCACAAAACGCTAAAAGCTTCGCTTCGCTGCCGAGACTGACGCGCACGACCAGGTCTGAACGCTCTTCATGCCACAGCGGGGAAACGTCGTAGCCGAGTTGCTCGAGCACTGCGGACGCTAGTACAGAGCCTTTCACAGCTTGGGCGACGACGTGCGGAGCCATAAATAACCCCTGATAGAACGGTCGGAGAAAACCCGCAGTCGGCCCTACTTCAGCACCCACACCCGGGGCGGTGAGCACCGTAGCCGCCCGCTCGACGAGCTCTGTGCGACCCGCGACATATCCACCAGTCGGGGCAAGGCCCCCGCCAGGGTTCTTGATCAGCGAGCCCATGATAAGGTCTGCGCCGATGTCGGTTGGCTCTGTAGTCTCAACGAACTCTCCGTAACAGTTGTCAACGGCAATGAGGACATCACTTCGCATCGCTCGGACAGCGTGAATTGCGTCTTTGAGGTCGGCCATGGTCAGCGCCTTACGCTCAGCGTAGCCGCGTGAACGCTGGAAAAATACGACACGCGTGTTCGGCCGCAGTGCCAGTTGCACACCGCGAAGGTCTACTTTTCCGCTGTCCGCAAGGGGGACAACTGCGTGCGATACCCCCCACTCCGCGAGACTTCCTGCAGTTTCACGGATGCCAACCACTGCCTCCAGCGTTTCGTACGGCTTACCTGTGGCAAACAGCACTTCGTCTCCTGGACGAACCATGCCAAACAGCCCAACCTTTAGCGCATGTGTCCCAGACACAAACTGGGGTCGCACCAG
>JAKAXI010000257.1 GCA_021816665.1 Bacillota bacterium
TCTTAAACAAGTTTGCTCTGTCCCACGGCGTTGGCCGCATGTCTATGTGGTCGATGAATCGGGACATTACATGTGGTAGTAATTACGTGTATGACAGTATCGTTTCAAACTCGTGCAGCGGCGTCAAAGAGCCAAAATACGGATTTTCCAACATACTCGGAAAAGGTTTTAATGGGAGCATCTTTCTGAGTGCAGGTCTGATTACAAAAGCTGACCCGGTGTCTGCTAGCCAACTGACACCCGACAACCCAGCGACAAGCCCCTATCAGATATGGTCGCCAACCGGCACGTATCTCGCAGGCGAGAAAGTGGTTTGGCACCACAATGTCTATCAAGCAAAGTGGTGGACGCAAGGTGACGTTCCAGATAACCCTGTTCTACAGTCATGGCAAACACCGTGGAATCTCATCGGACCGGTTTTGCCTGGCGAAAAGCCGATTCCCCAGCCCACTGTGCCGAAGGGGACTTACCCTGTCTGGTCGGGCAACGCAACATATCAAGCTGGTGATCGAATCATATTCCAAGGAACTCCATATCAAGCAAAATGGTGGAATCAAGGGGACAGCCCCGCTGCGGCATCATCAGACCCGAATGGTTCTCCGTGGGTGCCACTTACGCAGTCTCAAATAAACGCCATAGTATCGCAATTACAGCAAAAGCAAGGAGGCATACCCTGATTTATGCGACCGTTATGCCCGCAGCAGGCAACAGCAAGGGCCACGGGAACGTACGCACTGGGACAGGCATTTCCGTCACTTGTCACGTGGCACAAGTCTGCGACTATGCTGGAGATGTCAACCGAGTCCATGGTCGAGAGGACCGTAGTGACTCCCCGCGATGAACAGCAAAGAAGCTATATCTCATATACGTCCCACAACTCCCCTAGTTTGGCATGACCACGTGTGATACTTTCTGCAATTTTTCAAGGGATAAACACACCGAGCAGATCTTAAGTGCTAATAGTGCCAAACCTGAACGTACTGTGATGGAGCGTGCCACGTTGGGTTGTTTGCCGTGTCAGTCGCGATCTGGCGAATCGTCGAAATGAGGCCCGGCGCCGTAAAGTACGGTGAACCAGCATCAATCCGATAGAGCGTCGTGGGATTGGTGTGCTGCAGAATCCCCCAACCGAACGAAGCCGTAAACATGTACCGGTAACCCGCCTTTTGCAGCACGTGGACAAAGCTCGGATTGTAATCTCCGAACGGATAGCACATAGCATCGACATTCGGCTCATGCAACCTCGCCATCAACTCTTGGCGTGCTCGCTCGACATCCGCATAGACGCGCGCATCGTACTGAGCTAAAGTCTCCACACTGCCGTTTGCTGGGTTGTAGAGCCGCGCCACAGATGCGGGCGATGTACTGTGCGGGCCGACTTGCGCACCGTAGTGGAGATTGTACGTCTGTGGCTCAACTGCGACAAGGCCGCTGTGGTACATCTGCTCGACCTGCTGCCAGTTCAGAGATTGAAATAGCCCTTTCTTATGGGGGGGTGACAGCCAACGGACAATGGCAAATAGGACTGCTGGGTCGTTATACTTCTTGAGCATCGGGTAAACCGTCTGATAGAAACTTTCATATCCGTTGTCGAAGGTGATAAGAACCGCATTATCAGGGATTGGAGCGGTACCTTGCAGAAAGGAAATCACTTGTTGTAAAGACACCACATGAAAGTTCTGCTGTCGTAACATCGCCAGTTCTTGCCCAAACGTAGTTGGGGAGATCACGTCGCCAGGCAACTTCTTTGCCTGAACATCATGGTACATGAGCGCTATGACCTGATTCTTGTAATACACAGGCGCAGAGTTCAGTGTAGCGGGCGAAATCTTTGTAGTCGAAGTCGATCCCGCACTCCCTGACGAAGAGACGGAATGAACCTTTTGCGTTGGTGGAACATGCGGGGGGATCAGTTGCTTTTTCACCGCCCCATACCCACTCGTCGGAGTGCGGGGGCGCGCACCGTGATCTAAAGCCGTTGTGGTTATCCACGCGCCTGCGCCAACAACGACCACGATCGCAGGACCGAGCCACCTCCACAATTTGCGCATACCGTCAATCAACCTCTCCCAGAGTGTTCGAAGCGCACAGTTGCTATTTACGATTGTTTCGAATTCTTTTCTCTATAATACACCTCGCACAAATAGTAGAAGTACTATCCATTGTCTGTCGTGCCAACGACAACCCAGAATTTTCGCCCTCTGTGTTCAGCGTATTTCAGTCATGATCGGTTCATACACATCATGAGTGTTGTAATTTTAAGGAAATTAATTTGAAACCGCAATCATGTTCAGTCAACTTAACCATGCTACTCTCTTCGAAGAGTTAAGACCGTACCGTTCCGAGGGTTGCGCCAGCCTAAATATCCGAAGGAAGCTGGCGTCTGAAAATCCTCGGTACAACCTTGACTCTTACAAAACTCATTAAAGGCTTCATAGATTTCATCAAGTGTATCAGCATTCAGTTTTCTAAGCCTTCGTCCACCCATATAGACTCCAAACCGGAGCTTTGCCTTAGAAAACTTGAACAATGCACAAACACCCTCTCGACGCCGTTGTCGAAATCAGAATACACCTCTGCACTGCCTAATGGCGATGGCTGTTCCTAATATTGGCCTCTCAGAGTGTCGGCACGCGTTCCGCGCTGCGCCGCAACTCCAGCAGTGCCGACTCCGCCGCACGGACAACCGTAGTCTGTGACTTGACCTTCACGTGTCTCCACACGTACTGTCCCGCTTTCGCGAGTTCCCTGACTCGCCAAAACGCCCAATGACCCATCTTGGTTTCGATCGTGATGACACATACTGCGCGACGAAGCAGGCTCTCCAACTTCTCTTGCTGCTCAAATCCGTTGTGCCAATGCACCCGCACACCTGGGCGCTCTAGCGCCATTTGGTACCGGGTCGGTGAGTCTCCTCCGACGATCACGATGTCACACCCGTCCTCTCCCCACTCAAGCGGAGTCCTATCCCCTTCTCGATTCGGAGCCACTTGTGCAGTCCGCACCCGGCGCAGCGCTCGTCGGCGAGGGACTCTACGAATCGACGCGGTCCGCGGGACAGGGCGACAGTCGAGCGGTGTGATAGCGATACTACCGTCCGACCTGTGGGTCAGTCGCACAGCATCTCCGTCTGACACCACCATCTCCACGTCGGTTGAAACGCGGTAGACAACGTCCGTGTCGTTGATGTCCTGAAACCAGTAGTGCTCACCGTCTTGTCGCAAGTAGCCAAGGCCCTCGTAGTCGACAGTGCGGTCGTGGCAGGATGTAGTGACTTGCGCGGGTGATTCAAACGTTGCTTCTCCAGCACCTGTTGGGGTGTCAGAACTGAGTCGCTCCGACGAATTTTCCAGAGCAACTTCAGGCACCACGTCAACAGCGGTTTGGGTCAGTACGCTGCGCGCCGGTTGTTTCGCACGCAGTTCAGCCACAGTCGTTTCGGCCTTAAGGACCCGTACACGCATGTCTGCAAGCTCCCTCTGCAGGTCGGCAACCTGTTGCTCCGACACAAGCAGTTGTAGACGGTATTGCGCGGCGGTCTTGTCGGCCTGCTTCAGCTTACGGTCCATCGTATCCAGTTCTCGTTGTGATTTAGACTGCTGCTCGCGAAGAGAGAGGAGTTCTTGTTCATGATGTCGGTTGGTTCGGCTCAACTTGCGAATCTCCGCATTTTTGGCACTGCGCTCGTCTT
>JAKAXI010000258.1 GCA_021816665.1 Bacillota bacterium
GTGTGATACGCGTTTTGCAATCGTTCGCGGAACCGCTCGACGTCGAGCAGTTCGCCCATCTGCATCCCGAAGCGTCCCGCTTTATCCTGGTAGGTCGGGCCGACACCCTGCAACGTTGTGCCGACTTTGCGCGAACGCATGTGTTCTTCGTACTGATCCTGCCAAATGTGCAGCGGCAACACGATATGCGCTCGCTCGGAGATGACGAGCCCGTCCGTCGAGATGCTCGCGGCCCGCAGTGTCTCTAGTTCCTTCACCAACCGACCCGGATTCACGACGACGCCTGCTCCAAGCACGCAGAGGGTCGATGGGTTGAAGATCCCGGACGGCACCAGGTGCAGCGCGAACTTGCCGTGTTCGTTGACAATCGTGTGCCCGGCGTTGCTGCCACCTTGGTAGCGAATGACCATTTCCGCCTTCACCGCGAAGTAGTCGACCATCTTCCCCTTGCCTTCATCGCCAAACTGCGCCCCTACAACTGCGTGTACCATTTGTATCGACCTCCAAGGTCGTGCGTGATCGGAGTTCTCCTCATTGCATAGGATCACGACGTTATCCTACCCGATTTCTTTTAATCCGAACTTCAGTGTACGCTGAACCTACATATGTGTAAAATCAATTTAATGCATAAATCCCATGCGCAAGGTGCATACAAGAGCCGACTGAAAAAACTTAAATCTAACTCAGGAGGAGAACTCCTTGAACACGTTATACCGGACATTTGTCCAAGTGGTAGAACACGGTACCCTGAGCGAGGCCGCTGAGCGGCTACACCTCACGCAACCTAGCGTCACTAGGCAGCTACAGCAGCTTGAGCGAACGTACGGCACGGCGCTGTTCGACCGGACAGGGCGAAAAATGCTGCTGAACCGCGCCGGTCAGCGCGTGTACCAGACGGCGCGGCAGGTGTTGGCGCTTGAGCAGCGTTTGGCAGACGAGTTGCGTGAATTTGCCGATCCCGAAATTGGCACGATCTACATCGCAGCTGGACTCACACCGTCCATCTACCTATTACCGCCTGTGCTTGCAGCGTACCGTGACAAGCACCCGAAAGTGCAGTTTCAGGTGCAATCGGGATCATCCAAAGAGGTGCTCGAAATGCTTCACACGGGCGCAGTGGACATGGGTGTGGTAACCACCGCGGAGTCTAACGCCGACCTGACGCTCACAGCACTTGTTCCTGACCGTCTGCTGCTCGTCGCTGCACCGAATCACCCACTCTTGCCCGGGGGCGCTGTGCGGTTCAGCGAACTCTCCGAATGGCCCATGGTGCTGATGCGGCCTGAGTCTGGACTGCGGTCGATTGTCGAGTCGATTGCCATGTCGACCGGCACAAAACTGCAGATCGCGATGGAGACGGACAGCCTCGAGAGCATCAACCGCCTTGTGCAGACCGGAGTTGGTCTGTCTGTGCTCCCGCAGTCGGCGGTTGCAGATGACTTAACTTCTGGTCGACTTGTGGAAATCGGTTTGGGTGATGTTGAGTTAGGATCGCGGACGATCACCCTCGCGACTCGCACAGGTTCAACCCTTCCAGCTAATGCCGCGCGGTTTGCGGCGGCCTTGCCAGGACTCTGTAGGCAGTCTGCTGCGTGCTACAATTAAGTCGATTTGGTTTACCGGGAGGATGACGAACGTGACGAGTAACGCACCAGCCACTGCAGGGACACTGACGATTGATGACGTGAGAACGGCAGCCGAGCGCATTGCGGCCGAGGTGAGACGGACCCCATTGATCCTGTCCGATGCGTGGTCAGAGCGAATCGGCGTTGAGGTATTCTTCAAGTGCGAAAACCTCCAACGGACAGGTTCGTTTAAGCTGCGGGGCGCGATGAACAAAGTGCGAACCTTGCTTGACGGGCAGTCTGTATCCGCGGACGACGTGAGTTTGCCTGGCAGACCGGCGGGTGTCATAACGGCATCGTCCGGGAATCATGGTCAGGCCGTTGCGTATGCTGCAGAGCGAGTGGGGTTGCCATGCGTAGTGGTCGTACCCGAGACCGTGCTTGCAGTTAAGGAAAACGCCATCCGACAGTACGGCGCTGAAGTGATCCGCTGTGGCACGACGTCGCGTCAGCGGATCGAACTCGCGGAGCAGTTGTCGACCGAGCGGGGGCTGGTGTTTGTTCCGCCGTATGACGATCCCGCCATTATCGCGGGCCAAGGCACAGCAGCGCTTGAGGTGCTAAGTGATCGCCTAGACATTGGCACCGTGATCGTGCCGATCGGCGGCGGTGGACTCACCTCGGGTACGGCGCTGACCGTGAAGTCCCTGCAGCCGAAGGCTGTGGTATGGGCCGCTGAACCGGAACTTGCAGACGACACTTGGCAGTCTGTCCAAGCGGGTAAAATCGTCGAGATCGGCGAATCGAAGACGATTGCGGATGGTTTGCGCAGCAGTCACCCTGGCGTCATCACGTTTCCGCTGGTGCAGAAGTATGTCGACGATGTCGTTCTGGTCGGAGATGGCGCTATTGAGGAAGCCTTACTGCACTTGTTCCTGCAACAAAAACTTGTGGTAGAGCCCTCCGGTTCTGCTAGTCTGGCAGCGCTCATGACCGTAGCGGATCACGGCGGTGACCGCCTCTCCTCCCTTCAGTCCCGAGGACCAGTGGTGTGCATCTTGAGCGGGGGCAACGTCGACCCGCAGTACCTGGCGAACGCGTTGGGCCGCAGTCGCTAGATTCAGTGATCCATTTAATGTTACATGAACCAGTCATTTCGCCTCATACCCATGGAAATTTACTGGGTAAACTCTCAAGGGTGAACTGCGAGGTAGACCTCCAGTTCACCACGAGTTTGCAGACATGGAAAGGGCGATTTGAACGTATGAAGTTGACGTATCCTGTCTTTGCTGCGTTTCTGGGTACTGTGTTGTTCACGGGCCTGTCGGGCCCCGCATTCGGCGGCACCGCCATTGTGCAGAAGCCGGGGGTGTACCGTGCGGCAGCACAGCAGCGTCAGGCAGTTCCGGCGGCGCAGCCGGTGCAGTCCCGTGCGCGGTTATCGCCAACGGGGCAAGAAGTTGTGGTTTACGCACAAAGGTTTGTCGGCACCCCGTACGTGTGGGGTGGCGAATCGCCGACAGGCTTCGATTGCTCTGGACTGGTGCAGACGGTGTACCGACACTTCGGCGTCCGCCTGCCTCGCACAGCGGCGCAGCAACATGCTGCAACAATGCCCGTTAGTCCCCAGACACTCCAACCTGGAGACCTTGTCTTCTTCGATACGACGGGCGCCACTTATTCGCACGACGGGATCTACATAGGGCATGGCCAGTTTTTGTCCGCCACGTCATCCAGAGGTGTCCGCATTGCAAACCTTAATGACCCTTACTACTGGGGCGTTCGCTTTACGGGGGCCACACACCCGCTGCACTCGTAGCATATGGACTTGAGTCTGCTATCCTGTTGGTAGCTGGTGTCGAGGGGAGTGCAGACAAGATGAGCGTATCCTACCAGGGTGTGCTGCCCCGGGACCTTGAGATCGCGTGGCTGGACGAGCCTCAGGATCAACAGGTCAACATGGACCTTGAAGACGAATACGCTCTGGAAGTGGCAAGTGGTCATCGTCCGCCACTGTTGCGTCTGTGGAGTGGCGGGAATGTGCGTGCTATCGGAGTGAGCCGAAAGGATGTCCAAAAACCAGCCGGAAAGCGTGCAGCGGCACAACTCTCAGAGACCGGATGC
>JAKAXI010000259.1 GCA_021816665.1 Bacillota bacterium
GCTTGCACTCGGCAATCCAGAACTCGACATCACGGCCGTTGACTCTTCCATGTCAATGGTGGCACTTGCCTCCGCCGAGGCTTCCAGGCTAGGGGTTTCAAATATCCAGTTTGAGCAAATGGACGCCAGGCAGATCTCGGTTGCGCCCGGCTCATTCGACCTTGTTCTCTGCAACTTGGCGTTCCCCTTTTTTGCGAAACCAGAACAGAGCATGGCTGAGGTCTTCTCTGCCATCCGTCCCGGCGGCGCCGCCTGCTTCACTGTGCCTGGTCGCAAGACTTGGGATGAATTCTTCACAGCGGCTGCTGACACTCTGGGCGAAATGATCAGCGTGGCAAGACCGTTTTTGACCAAATTCACACAGGTGGCAGCACTTCCTGGAGCCATGATGGCTGTGGGTTTCGAACAGGTTACGCGGGAACAGACACTGCTCCCCTTTTACTTCGCAAACGGCCAGTCCGTCCTGAACTTCTTCTCGGAGTTGTTCCACCTACTCGACTACGCGACACCAGACATGAAGTCGGAAGTCGCTGACGCGATTGACCGGAATCACCCAGATGGATTTACGATGCACTACGAAGCGGTTCTGCTGACGGCGCAAAGACCGTCGTAAAGGTAAAGGGAAAAATGACACGTGTCTGTGTGTCAATCAAGCACCACAAATGTTCGCTTCAAGTTGGTTTGATTGAAGGGGGAGCTGTGATGGCTTGGGTTTCAGTTGGAGACGAATCGGAGATAACGGTAGGGGATATGAAGTGCTTCTCGTGGTGCCACGGTGGGGCGTTCAACATCCGCACTGGAGAGGCCACGCGGATGCCATGCGTGATCCCGGTGGAAACCTTCGCGGTACGAATCCGCGAAGGTCGCATCGAAGTCGATTTTGAATAGCCCCTCATAGAGGGTCAGCGAATCACGGATGTGATCCCAAGAACCAGCACGGCGACTCCCGCCAGTGACACAATAGCCATAATGAGTCTGTTCAGCCAACCCGGTAACATGTGAGCGCCATTGCGGTGAAACAGTGGGCCGTTGCTCTCCATCTAACTCGCCTCCGTTCATTGTTGCGCTTCACGAAACCTAAGTCTGTCAAGCTCGAGCCACTGAATTTCCTACAGCGTCCATAGTAATTGGCAGAGCAATCTCTGACATGACGCCAATCCAATCGGTCTCATCCGGCGTAAGCGCTGTTAAAACGGACTTTAAGAGGCCAACACACCGAAGCAGCAACATATATCGAGCCGGAAGTTGAAAAGTTGGCTCGGCACGCAGGCGGCGAAGGAAGTCTCCATTTAAACCGGTTATCGGACCAAAGTCACGCATCCACTCCGCAGGATTAACCCCCTCAGACAAGTAGCCCAAATTTTGCAGACTCTCCGCGACACCGAGCGCATTCCTGAGAAACACACTCTCGATCAATCTGCGAAAGGTACTTCTCTCCGCCTCGCTGTACTCTGCCACCATGCCAAAATCAAGTAACACTACTTTACCGTCCGGCTGTACCAACAAATTTCCCGGGTGTGGGTCAAGGTGGACAAAACCCGTCTGGAGAATTTGCCTTAGGTATACCTTGAGCAGGGTGTCTCGCACCTCGCCTGCGTCCACATGCCACATCCGCAGTTGCGCTGCATCTCCAACGTTCGCACCTGTGAGGTAGGTCATCACAAGCACGCTAGCGGTTGTGTATGTCGCATATACGCGCGGAGTGACGATGCGGTCGTTCGGCTCGACTTGTTCCTGGAAGCGGTTCAAATGTTCCGCCTCTGCGCGCATGTCCAGCTCCTCCGCGAGCGTGTCAGCGAATTCCTGGTGCAGTGCCATGAAATCTAAACGAGTCCGCAACCCGGGGATGCGACGCGTCACCCATGCGACCCGACCTAGGGTCGCCAGGTCGACTTCCGTCAGACGTGCGATGCCGGGTCGCAGAACTTTGACGGCGACAGTCTGTCCGTCCGTCAGAGTTGCACGGTGAACTTGCGCGAGCGACGCAGAAGCAATTGGGTCCGGGGCAAAGTCCCTGAACACCTCGCCGAGCGGGCGCTTGTATGCCTCCTCAACCACCGTCTGGATCGCTCTGTAAGGCGCCGGTGGGACTGCATCTTGCAACGCTTGCAGTTCACGCGTGAACGCCTCAGGGAAAAGCTCTTGGCGCAAACTCAAAAACTGCCCCGCCTTAACAATTGCGCCTGCCAAGGTGCCCGCAGCCTCCCTGATTCGCGTTCCGGCCGCGCGGTAGAGTGCATCGACTTGGTCAGACTTTCCCCCGCGTGCTTCCAATCGTTGAACGCGTTTGAAAATGACGTACAGCGAGACGACCAATCGGACAATCTGGAAGCGACGCGACGTGGTGCTTTGTCCCATGTTCCTCACCTCTGCCGCTTTTCAATCGCCACTTGCCAGCGTTCGGGCCCCTCCTCCAGATAGGTCCACTCAAACTCATCGGTGTGCTCGGCAGCCAACTGGTAGTACAACGGCTTCGGATCGTGGTCATTGATGAGCAGCATACGCGCACCACACGACAGCACATCCCAGACGCCAAAGATTGTCCGGTGTTTGACTGCCGGCACGAACTGTCGTACATCAATCGTCACTGCATAAGATTCCAAGGCCCTTGCATCCCCTCTCTGCTCTATACCGTGGACACAGGTGCACACCATTTGATGGCGCCTTCGTCTCACTGGGAGTATAGTGCGCCGCAGGGAACTAGACTGTGCGCACGATCACGCCCGCAAGCCCAAGCGGTATTCGAGATACGCGCAGAAGTTCGCGAGCCTTGGAAACGTGCGAAAGACGCTTTGCTGTGGGAGCTGTGCGGGATCGAAATCAAGTCCGAAATCCGCGCACATCTCGTCAAGTGCCAGGAGAACACCTTTTACATCGTAGTGAAAGACGGTATCGGTCCGCATCTCCCAAGGCAAATCGTTTGAGCCGCCACTAGTCTGTGAAGCGACCGCAGCCCGCACGACCGCTTGAATTTTTTCTCGGGTCTCCCCCACTGTCGACAACGTGTCCACCTGCTCCACTCTGAAATCACTCTCGTCTCAGGTGTACAGAAGAACGGTCCCCCTGGCAAGCCCGGGGAGCGAATGCGTCTGCCAGCCCTGCCTAGGCGTGTGGCAACGAAGACGACAGACGGGCCCAATGACGCAGGTCCACAGGTGGAATGATGCGGCCATGTATCCTGAATTCTTCACCTGCATATTATCGTGTCGTATACTGAGCGTGTCGATCCGGACGAGTCCTGCAGGTAACACTCCTCGTGTGTCAGGGGGTACACATGCGATGTCATCCGAGCACAAGTTGCAGTTAAAACGCGTGTACGAACCATGGTACAAGTCAGACGGGAAGCGCATCCTCGTCGACCGACTCTGGCCGAGAGGTGTCAGCAAAGGCAATGCGAAGGTCGATATCTGGTTAAAGCAAATTGCCCCATCCCAAGACTTGCGGGCGTGGTTTTCGCACGACCCCGAACGGTTTGACGCATTTCGTTCCGCCTACCAAACGGAGCTAAGCGGTCATGAGGAGAAACGTACGGCAGTGGAAACTGTGCTTGGGGAGCTGTGCGAAGGCGACGTCACGCTTCTCTACGGGGCTAAAGACTCTGTGCACAACCACGCTGTCGTTCTCTACAACTACCTGCAGACAATGCGTTAGGGTGCAGAAGCCAGTTTTTTTTCATCCAATCCAGTCGC
>JAKAXI010000260.1 GCA_021816665.1 Bacillota bacterium
AATGGCAGCGGAGGCGGAACCGCCTGTGGCGAGCATCGGGTCGACGACGATGACCTCGCGCTGCTCGAGCATATTCGGCAGCTTACAGTAGTACTCCACCGGTTCGAGCGTCTCCGGATCACGATAGAGGCCGACATGTCCCACTTTGGCGTTCGGGATGAGTCTGAGGATCCCGTCCGCCATCCCCAGCCCTGCGCGCAGCACAGGGACGATGGCAAGCGTTTTGCCGTGAATCACCTGTGCCTGTGTGGTGGCTACAGGCGTCTCAATCTCGACTTGAGCCAGCGGTAAATCGCGCGTGATCTCGTATGCCATCAGCATCGCAACTTCCTGCACGAGTTCGCGAAACTCTTTCGTTGGGGTGTCCTTCATCCGCATGTAAGTCAGCTTGTGCGCGATGAGCGGGTGTCCGAGCACGTGTACTTGTCCCACTGGCGTATCTCCTTTGCAAAAGCGTACACTTGACGATAAGTAACTTTGTCTGGGCGTTTGATTCCCGGCAAGTTGACTAGAATGGAGTGTAACAAGGCCGTATCTTGTGCAGAGCCATTTCAGAGCCATTATAGCAGAATCCCGGGCGCGACGAAGGGCGACGCCTCGGAGCGGCGAACCGAAACGGGGAGGTGTCGAATCGTGACGAAACGAGTGAAGATTCTCATCTTGTCTGCTTCCTACGGCGAAGGCCACCAGCAAGCGGCGACTGCGATTCGAGATGCGATTGGCACCGAGTGCCCCGAGGCGGAAGCGGTGATTGTCGACTACATCCGTGCGATGCACCCGACACTCGACTCGATCGCCAAGTACTGTTACTTGCAGAGTGTGCGCTTTGCGCCAATGCTGTATGGCTGGTTCTACAACGGGACGAGTCAAATCGCTCCAAGTTCACTTGTTCAGCGCCAACTCAACTCGATAGGTTTGAACGGGCTCGACGAACTCCTGCGGCGGGAGGCACCCGACGTGGTGCTCTGCACATTCCCGACGCCCGCCGGAGTCGCTTCACACCTGAAGCAGCTGCGGCGGACGAACGTGCCACTGGCAACCGTGATCACGGACCACGCGGTCCACAGCCAGTGGATTCACCCGCACACCGACCTCTACTTCGTCGGTTCGCATCCCGTGAAAGCCGGCCTGATGAAGCGCGGGGTGGCGGCAAGAGCAATCAAGGTGACCGGCATTCCGCTCCGTTCCACGTTCTTCGACAGCGCCGACGATGGGACGGACCGCGCGACCGTGAAACGGCATTACGGACTCAATCCTGCGCTGCCGACGCTGCTCATCATGGGTGGCGGGTACGGGGTGCTCGGCGAGATCGAGAGCATCGTCGACGACCTGCTCAGTGGGGCGGGAGACAAGAGGCCTGTGGGCGGCGAAGGATTGCCCGGCCGAGGCCTGGTGAGGGGCAAACTGGCGCTTCCGAGTGGGATGCAACGTCTTAGTGAGATGCCGCTTTCTAGTGGGATGCCGCCGCTGATGCCGCCGCTTCAGATCTTGGTGGTAACCGGACGCAACGAGCGCCTGCGCGCGCAGCTTGAGGCGATGCTGGCCGACCGACCGACGCAATGGCGGCAAAGGGTGCGAGTATTCGGGTTTATCGACGCGATCGCGGAGTTGATGGCTGTCTCCGATTTAATGCTGACGAAGGCGGGCGGTCTGACGGTATCGGAAGGACTCGCCTCGCAGCTGCCGATGGTGCTGTATCGGCCGATCCCGGGACAAGAAGTTCAAAACGCGCGCTTCCTGGTTCGCTCGGGGGCAGCGGTGCTAGCCGAGAGCCAGGCCGACGTCGTGCGACACGTGCGTGATCTGCTGCTCTGGCGCCCAGCGCTTCGCGCCGACATGCAGCAACAGGCGGCGAGAGTGCGCAAATTGCACGCGTCTCGCGAGATCGCGCGAGAAGTCATCGCGTTGGCAGAGAGAGGGCGGGCAGAGAATCGCCCCGGCCACGACCTGCGAATGGGACCTGCTTCTCCGCAAAGCAGCAAAACAGCATGGGACATCGGGTGACCCGAGGAGGCGTAAGTTTGCGCGAGTCACTGGGACGTTATCTGAATCTGAAACGCTGGCTGGAACCAGAGTTGTTCCAGCCGTTTTTACTAGGCATCCTGATCTGTCTGACGATCTCGGAATTTGTGCGGGGTGCGCTCGCGCTGAGCCTTTTACCGACATACGGACACGTGGTGCTTGGGTTTCCAGTCGCGTGGACGGCACTCGCGCTGTCGATTCAGTACGCAGTCGACACGGCGCTGCGCGCACCTGCAGGGTGGTTAATCGACCGTGTCGGCCATCGCCCTGTACTCGCTGGGGGCTATGCGACGATGGTCGCCGCGATCGTGACGATGATGCACGTCGAGACAGTCCACGCGCTGTTGTTGGCTGCAGCGCTATACGGCGTCGGCCTGGCGCCAGTATGGCCTGCGGCAATGTCGGCCATCAGCCTCGCAACGCCGGTGCACAAACGCGCCGTGTTCATGAGCTACCTGAACCTGTTCTGGCTTGGCGGCGCTGGCGCTGGTCCGGTCGTCACGGGACTCGTGATCGGCTTTGTGCATAGCCGGCATGACGCGGCAGCGTTTTGGCTACTCGTCGTAATGGCTACCGTCGGGCTTGTACTGGCCTCCGTGTTCGGTGGGCGCAGAGCGCTCGCACAGGCTACGGTGCGGGCGGGTGGACCCGCAAGCCGTTTTGCGAGCGACGTGGCCGAAGGGGGCGCGGGCCGGTTGCCTGGCCGTTCTGCGGGCGGGGTGGCCGAAGGGGGCGCAAGCCGGGTGGCTGGCCGTGCTGCGAGCGACGTGGCGGATGTCGCGGCAAGGGGCGTAACGGATGGCCTGGCGGACCGAGTCCTGTGGACGTGGGGTCGGGGGCACACAGGAGCGCGCACGGCCCGGACCTCGATGGCGCCAGGGAGGGTGCGCGATCGCCGGACGCTGCACATCGCAAGGCTGAGGCGGTTGGTCTACTGGCGGGATTTACTGCGCAACTTAAGGGAAGCCGCCTACCTGTTCCCGGGCATGTTCGCGCAGACATTCGCGATCGCGGCGCTTCTGCCGATTCTGTCGGTGTACACCAAAGAAGTGCTGCATCTCGGCGGCGCCCTGTACGCGGCGCTGCTCGTGTTTGGCGGCCTACTGGCGGTGTCATTGCTCGTGCCGGCAGGCAAACTGGTCGACCGCATCGGATCGCGCGTGTTCCTCATCCCCGGCCTCTGGCTGGCCGGCGTCGGCCTAGTGCTCTACCCGCTGCACCACACGGTACCGATGACGTTTGCGGCCATTGGGCTGTTCGGCGCCTGCTACGCGTTTATCCTGCCAGCGTGGAACCTCGTCCAGGACGAGTCGATTGATCCCGACAAAAAAGGCACTCTGTGGGGCGTCTTCATGGCCGTGGAAGGCATTGGCTCCGCGACGGGCCCGGCGGTTGGCGGATTGCTCTGGGACAAGGTCGGCACGGCGGCGCCGTTTTGGGCGAGCGGGGGCATGATCTTCGCGATGGGGCTGCTGTACCTCATACTCCCCGCTGGATCCCGGCGCAACACCCGCCGCTCTCGCCTCGACGCAGAGCCGGATGGGGGCGACGGCGCGGCTGACGTACAGGTGTAGCGGATGGTGGGGGCCGCGGGCG
The DNA here is from genome assembly GCA_021816665.1 of Bacillota bacterium. Classification (GTDB taxonomy): domain Bacteria; phylum Bacillota; class Bacilli; order Alicyclobacillales; family Alicyclobacillaceae; genus Alicyclobacillus_L. Next base: position 3,619 of record JAKAXI010000260.1, read on the forward strand.
GTGTGGGCGGTGTGGGCGGTGTGGGCGGTGAG
>JAKAXI010000261.1 GCA_021816665.1 Bacillota bacterium
TGTTGGCGCCCGCAGTATTGATCTCCTTCAGACTCAGGCCCATCTGCGTCGAAACCGTGAACAGCTCAAACATCAAGAAGACGAAGATAATACCAATCAGTGCGCCGAAGCCAGGGGTGGATTTGGCGTTCTTTGTCTCCTCATTGAGGTTGGCTGAGACGTCCCAGCCCCAGTAGTAGAACGTCGCGATAAGAGCTCCCCCGACAAACACCGAACTGCTCTTGAAGGCAGTGGGAGAGAACCACGACCAGCTAAAGGCGTTTGCAGGGTGTGCTCCAAACTTCACCATTGCAGTGATACCGCAAATAACAAGCAGGATGATCTCGATAGTCGACATGACCCACTGCACCTGAGCCGTGATTCGAACACCCAAGGTGACGACGATCGCGATGAGGATGAACCACAGTGCACCCACAATTGTCACCCAGAGCAGATTGTTCTGTAATTTTGGCGCCAAAATTGCCAGCGTGACTTGCCCTGCTGGGAAGGAACCGGAGACCATGAAGATCGTCGCGGAGACGATTAGTGCCCACCCAGCCAAAAAGCCGAGGTTCGCGTTCAGAGACTTGCCGACCCACGCGTACGACGCGCCAGCGTCCGCATTCCAGCGGTTGAGGTATAAAAACGAGATTACGACGCCAAGCATAGGAATGCCGCACCACAACAGCGAAGCAGGTGCCTCTACGCCAACTGCTGCAATCAGCACAGCTGTAGTGGCTGAAATCGAGTACGCCGGAGCTGAGCCGGCAATCGACATAACCGCTGAGTCAAACAGACCCAGAGTGTTACTGGACAGCCCTTCATGGTCCGCCAATTTACACGCCCCCTTGAATTCCGTTTCCCGCTCCCACGCGGGACTCGTAGTGTGTTGGTGTGCTTCTATGGGGCTGGGGATCGCGTCAGCGAACCCCAGATACCACCTTGGACTCTTCTGCAATACTTTCCTCAAGCGCGGTCAAGACAGTGTCGATCTGCTCGTAGGAGATGACTGCGGGCGGCTCAACGCGGATGACTTTCGCATTATTCAGTGTGCCCCCAACCAATACCTGTTTCGAGAACAAGCGCTTTGCCACTGCGTAGCCCCGGCTGTTGTCGACAAACTCCATACCGATGAGAAGGCCGAGGCCGCGCACCTCAGCGAGTACGTCTGGGTACCGCTCCTGCAGGCGTTGCAGGTTCGTCAGAAAGTACTGCCCTTTGTCGCGCGCCTGACCAGGTATGTCCTCTTCAAGGGTCGTGTTAATGGCTGCGATGGCACCTGCCGAACAAAGTGGGTTGCCGCCGAACGTCGAAGACCCGAGTAGGAACGGATTCTCCTCCATCTTGCCCCACCACTTTGGCTGCGCGACCATCGCGCCGATCGGCACCACTCCGCCGCCAAAGGCCTTCGCGAGAGTCATGATGTCAGGCACAACACCGGTGTGTTCGGCACCGAACATGCGGCCCGTTCGCCCCATCCCCGTCTGTACTTCGTCGAGGATGAGCAGGCATTCATAGGTGTCGCAGATCTGGCGCAAACGCGGCAGGTAATCTGCGGGCGGAATATTGACACCGCCTTCGCCTTGGATGGGCTCGACGATCACGCCAGCCACTGTGCCACCTGTAGCGAGAATCGATCGGATCCTGTCTTCAACCGCCTCAGCATCTCCGTAGGGAACGTGGTGAAAACCCGGGACGAGCGGCAGGTACGGCTCGCGGAACAATGCCTTGCCTGTCGCCGACAAAGACCCAAAAGTCTTACCGTGGAAGCCGCCGATCGTGGCGATGAAGTCCTTTTTGCCCGTGGCGAGTCGCGCCAGCTTGAGCGCCATCTCGTTCGCTTCAGTGCCACAGTTCACCAAGTATGAGTGGCGAAGCTCACCCGGCGTAATCATCGCGACGAGCTTGGAGAGATAGCCGCGCAACGGGTCAATCAGTTCCTGGCTGTGCAGTGCATAGCGCTGGAGCTGGCTCTGAACCGCTGCCACGACCTTTGGGTGCCGGTGGCCGAGCATGTAGACGCCAAATCCCCCAAGGCAATCGATGTACTCTTTGCCGCTGGTGTCGCGAAACACAGCTCCCTCGTCTTCCCACTCCGCGACGGAAAAGTCTGTTGAGCTTGACTTGCGGTGTTCGAGAATCGCCTTCGTCACGTACATCGGGAAGTTCTCGACTGAATCGTCTACAATGCGCTGACGCTCTTCCATTGACAGGTTTTTGTTGTGAATCATACCGAGGACTCTGCCCGACTCTTGAAGCACTTCGTCCTTGCTTGCCTGCATACTAGCCCCTCCCTTAAAGCTGACAAACCGTCCTACACTACAATCCCTAGCAATTCGCGTACCAATTCAAAAAGATTGAATTTTGGCTCTGTGTGTGATACTTTTATCTCGTAAAACCCATGCAAACCCGCATAGCCTATGTACCTGTGCATGAAGGGAGCTCTCGCGTTGGCGCTGGCAGACGACCTGAAGACACCGATCGTCGTCACTTCGAACACTGACCTTGACGTCGTCAAAGCGCAGTTGAAGTCAGACGGCCCATCCTACGTCTTTCTGGATGTGGATGGGGAGTATGTGCCGGTCAAAAGTTTCGCTCTGCTGCTCCACCTGCAGGACCGGCGAGGCGACTACAGCCTCTGGGAAGCATTTGCGGACAGCTCACCGCTTCCGGTTCTGCCGTTTGAACAACTAACTGCACGAGCCCTTGATGTGCTGTCGCAGGAGGTGACGCTGGTTCGTCGAGAAGGCGAACTAAAGTACATTCTTCGGGAAGACTTCTTCCTCAACACCGTTCTGACGTCAAACGGCGATGAACTGTCTTGGCTGCGCAACTTATTCTCTTCTATCCCGCGTGGACTGATGATCGTCGACCTCAACTTCCGACTTGTGAACAGCAATGCAGAGGCGCATAGAATCCTGCGGATGTCGCCAGAAGACCTTGCCGACTCCCGCCTCAACGAAGTGCTCGGAAAGCAGTATTTCGAATACGTAATGCGCACCCAAAACAACCTGCTGAACCAAGTGATCTACTCGTCAAATCAGGCCACGATGTTGATCGACTTCGTACCGCTCGTGAACAATCAAGTGATGACCGGTTATGCCTTGGTACTCGCTGACTTGCCTTCGGCGGAAGCAATGGCGATGGAGCTCGATTCCGTCAAGGAACTGAATGAGGACCTAAACGCCATTCTCTCGACCATTTACGATGAAATCGTCGTCGTCGACGGCTTTGGCCAAGTCCTTCGAGCAAGTGAAAACTACGTCGCCAGTCAGTGGGACCAGCCACCGCAGACACTGATAGGAGAGACATTACCGAAGTTCAAGCCGCAAACGTCGATTATCAACCGCGTCATTCGTGAAGTGCAGAAGCACAAGCGCAAAGTATCGATGATGGACAGTTCGGCTGACGCTCAGGTTCTGACGGTCGGAAATCCCGTTTTCGCGAACAGCGGAAAACTGCAAAAGATCATCCTTACATCCCGCGACCTGACGGAATTCTCACGCCTGCAGCGGGAGTTAGAGTCCACGCGCAAACAGCGTGAAACTTACAAGCGCGAGTTGGAAGAGTTGAGACAAAGAGTCACGCAGGTCAATGGCTTGATGCCGATTTATTCAAGCCCCGTGATGCACGCCGTGATGCAGAAGGCCGAACGTGTCGCTCCGTTCT
>JAKAXI010000262.1 GCA_021816665.1 Bacillota bacterium
ATCTTGGCAAAGCGTACCTCCGGACCGCCGGTTGGCACAGTTGCCGCCTGAGCCGGTTTACAGAGGTCCGGGGGCTGAACGGTCCGTTGCCCTGATGTTTAATGTCTCCTGGGGAGAAGAGTACGTCCCCTCAGTGTTGCAGACGCTGCGTGAGAAGAAGGTTCCAGTTACGTTCTTTCTGGACGGTGCATGGGTGCGCAAGCACCCCAAGCTAGCTAAGGAGTTAGGTCAGTCTGGAGCCGCAATCGGCAGTCATGGCAGCGGGCATCCGGATTTCCGCAAGCTTTCTAACGAACAGATTGAAAGTCAGGTGCAAGGAACAAATCGTATTATCGAGCAGACTCTGCACCGCCGCGTCGATTTGCTCGCTCCGCCAGCGGGTTCGTACGACGATCGAACCGTTCGCATTGCGCGCGCAGCAGGTATGTACACTGTGTTGTGGTCCGACGACTCAGTCGATTGGATGAGACCTTCGCCAAACCGCATTGTGACCCGAGTTGTCCGCAACGCTCATCCCGGAGCCCTTGTTTTGATGCATCCAACGGCACCGACTGCAAAGGCGTTGCCCCAGTTGATCGACCGACTGCGCGCGGCAGGATATCAGTTCAAGACAGTCGAGGCGGTCGTGGCCGAGCAGCCCACATCCTCACCGCCCGCCGTGTTGAGTGGCCACGCGTAGTTTTGTTATAGTAGAACATGTTGAAGCTGCCCCGGGCAGGGCGCAGTCGCTCGGTCGAAACACCACCAGACCGAACAGAGAGGAGTGGCTGACCATGGCCTACCGCGTGCAATTGCCGAACGGCGTTCGCGTGGTTGGAGAGGAAATTCCGACGATCCGCTCGGTCAGTATCGGCGTGTGGATTGGAACAGGGTCACGTTATGAAACCCTTGAGAACAACGGTATCAGCCACTTTTTGGAGCACATGTTTTTTAAGGGAACGCGCCGATATTCCGCACGTGAACTGGCGTCTGTGTTCGATGGTATCGGTGGGCAGGTAAACGCGTTCACATCGAAAGAGTACACGTGCTACTACGCAAAAGTTCTGGATGAGCATTTTTCTCTTGCCCTCGACACACTGGCAGATATGCTGTTTCACTCCGAGTTTGCCCCAGAAGAGATGGAGAAAGAGAAAAAGGTTGTGATTGAAGAAATTCGAATGGGCGAGGATGAGCCGGACGAATTGGTCATGGATGTTCTGACGGAAAATGTCTACGTCGGTCACCCGCTCGGATACACGATTTTAGGTCTCGAAGACAATCTGCGCCGTTTCACACAGGGCGACATCTACCGCTATATCGGTGACCGCTACAGTTCTCACAACATTGTCGTGGCGATTGCCGGGAACATCTCGCAAGCTGCCGCAGTGGCGGAAGTCGAGCGGTTGTTCGCGGAAGCCGACAATCGGGTCAAGAAGGACATGCACAATGTGATTGCACCTGTGTTTCAGGTGCAATCGAGTTTTCGTAAAAAGGATACGGAACAGGTACATCTCGTTCTCGCGACCCAGGGAATACCAGCTGGGGATCCCGATTTGTACCCGCTGATTTTGATCAACAATGCACTCGGGAGCTCGCCGAGTTCACGGTTGTTTCAGGAGATTCGCGAGGAGCGAGGCTTGGCTTACTCTGTGTTCTCGTTCCACTCCGCGTACCGTGACTGCGGCATGTTCGGTGTCTACGCTGGTACTTCGCCGGAACAAGGCGGGGACGTTGCAGCCCTGATTCGACAGACATGTGCAGACATTGCCGTGCACGGTCTGACTGAAGAAGAACTACAAAAGGGCAAGGACCAAGTCAAAGGATCGATGATGCTCAGTCTCGAGAGCAGCAGCAGCCGGATGAGTCGGTTGGGAAAAAACGAGCTGTTACTTAACCGCGAGGTGACACTTGATGAGTCACTCGAAAAAATCAACCAGGTGACTCCGGAAGACATCACCAGGGTCGCAAGAAAAGTGCTGAGCCAACCGTTTGCGACCGCGGCTGTTGGACCCGTGCAAGAGGAGGAATTTGCTCGTTGGACGTCGTAAACGGCCGTCCTGACCCACTCCATGTCAATTATATGCCTGTTTCGCCATTGTTTCAGTCCTGTTACGAGCCGACGTACGCGTCAGATGGAGCGGCTGGTATGGATCTGCATGCCTGCATCGAAGCGCCGCTTTCTATTGAGCCAGGCAAGCGGGTGCGGGTCCCGACGGGCATTGCACTGCAGTGGCACGACACCCTAGTCGTCGCTCTGGTCTACGCGAGAAGTGGACTTGCCTGGAGGTTTGGAATTGGCCTTCCAAACGGCGTCGGCGTGATTGACAGCGACTATACGGGCGAACTGCAGGTGCTGCTGGCAAACTTCGGTGATGACGTGTTTACGATTCAACCGGGAGACCGCATTGCGCAGGTAGTGTTTACCCCCGTCTATCGGGCTGAGTTGGCCAGAGTCGCAGAACTGAGGGAGACGTCGCGCGGGACGGGCGGCTTCGGCTCGACGGGTGTGGCAGCAGCCAAGCTCGAGTAACATCCTTGAGGACAACCCCGTAATCATCTCGGCCCTGAACAAGGCGTGTCCGTGTATATGCAGAGTATACGCGGACACGCCTTTTTTGCGTTGGTTGAGAAGCCTGTCAGAAGACGCTGTATAGCGGGCGCGCACCCACCTGACACCAGGCACATATGCTACAGCACACTGGCTGGAGAAAGGGGTCTGGCTGCCATGCTAACGGGTCGCAAGCTCCTGTTTGTCGGAGGTGACGCGCGGATGGTCGAAGTCATCGCGCAAGCGACCGAACTCGACGCCAGCGCGACGCTTGTGGGCTTTGATCGGTTGAATCGGACGTTTACGGACACGACAACTGTGCCCTTGTCGGTGACTGTGTTCAAAGACGTGGACGCGGTGGTGCTACCAATCGCGGGAACAGATAACTCGGGCCGGGTTGAAAGCCAGTTCTGTGACGCTCCGCTCACTCTCACAGAGGCTCACTTTGCAGCGATGCGCGCGGGAAGTATGGTGTTTTCCGGCATTGCGGGACCGTGGTTGAGACAGGTTTGCGAGACACATCATTTACGTCTAGTGCGACTCATGGAACTTGACGAAGTAGCAATTCTCAACTCGATTCCAACGGCAGAAGGAGCGATTGCGCTGGCGATGGAGCGCACCTCCATCACATTGCACGGGTCCAAGTCCGTTGTTCTCGGCTTCGGACGGTGTGGACAGACACTGGCACGGACTCTGCTTGCGCTCGGGGCACAAGTGCGGGTTGTTGCGCGAGACTCGGCGCACCGCGCGCGGGTTCGGGAGATGGCGGCTGTACCGTACACTTTGGCCGACCTTCGAGCGGCAGTTGCAGATGCCGATGTTGTGTTTAACACGATACCGCACCCCATTCTGACTGCCGAAGTCCTGAGCGGGATGAACCGGAGTGTCGTCATTATCGACATCGCATCCAAACCTGGCGGGACCGACTTTCGTTACACGGAGCGCCATGGGATGACGGCGCTGCTCGCGCCAAGCCTGCCTGGTCTTGTCGCGCCGCGAACGGCAGGCCGGATTATCGCAGACTCGCTGTGTCGCATTCTCGCACAGGGCTTAACGGATGGGGAGGAATGAGCTTTGGAACTAGCCGGAAAGACGATAGGCTACGCGATCACCGGAT
>JAKAXI010000263.1 GCA_021816665.1 Bacillota bacterium
CTACGGAACCGTCCAGCACCGCGGTGGAAAAGACGTTGCAGGGCGTACCTGCGCTGATGTTTCCAGTCGGTATTGACCAGACCGGTGAACTCTCAGATGGGTATAACGTGTCTGACGTGATGTGGCCGACGCTGACTGATGGTAAGGGGCACATCATCTGGAGTCACGACGGCTGGCTGCCGGTGAGCTCTCTTCGTGCCGATGTGACACAGGCGCTGACGGCGCCGCAGGTGCGGGTGCTGGTGCGGGTGCGGGTGCGGGGATGCGGGGGCTGTGCTGAGAACCACGGGGATGCGGGGGTGGTGCTGAGCGATAACGGCACTGGGCAGCCTATTCGACATTTTCGCCTCTCGTTTCGGGGAATAAGCTGCTGCTCGTGGTTTATGTGGGCGATTACTGTCTCTCGGGGGCCTTCACAGGGCCAATAGGCTGCGCGAGGCAGGCTATACGCCTTGTGGTTCGCTCGATTTTGGTACTTAAGCTGCCCTGTGCTGCTATGCGCTGCGAAATGACCCTCAACCGCTATGTGCCGCGAAAATGCCCTGTGCCTGTGCGGTCCACCACGCTGCCGACCGCTAATCCCGTTCGAACGCGACGATGTGCAAATCCACGAATTCGCCGCGCGTGAGGACGTAGTCAATTGGGTTCCCCTTGATGCGCTGGAAGACACCTTTCGGATAGATCGGCTGGCCCGCGACCAACTGCGAGACCTGTAGTTCTTGAGCGGTTTGCACAATGGTCAGACCGAGGTCGTGATTGACGGCTGGCTTCATCAAAAAATGGGCATCAAACTGTTCTGAGAGGTGTCTGATCCGCTCGAGATCCCGTTCATCCTCCGAACTTAACCTCTCATCTGTCATGACGACCAGTACCCACAATTCGACGTTTAGCCGGTCGGCGATGCGCCAGCCCCTGCGGATCAGCTTTTCCGAGTGCGGGCGGTAGTTGACGCAGACGAGAATGCGTCCGAACTCGGCAGAATCGGTCGTCCCATTGCCTGAGCGTGCACCTGCTTCGATACGAGAACGGTAGTTCCGCTGGTCGACGTCGTCTGCGACTTCTAGCAGCGCCAGCTCGCGCAGTGCCGACAGATTCGCTGTCTGAAAGAAGTTATCGAGCGCTTGGCTTACCTTGTCGCGGGTGTAAATTCGACCTTCGACGAGTCGCTGCTGGAGCGTCTCCGGTGTGACGTCAATCAGCTTGATTTCCCGCGCCAGTTTCATGAACCAGTCCGGAATACGCTCGCGCACCTTTACGCGCGTGATGTGTTCCACTTTGTCGTGCAAGCTTTCCAGGTGTTGCACGTTGACCGCGGTCACCACGTTGATCCCCTGTTCGAGCAGGTAGAGGATGTCTTGATACCGCTTTTCGTGCGGACTCCCCGGCACGTTAGAGTGCGCGAGCTCGTCGATCAGCACGATCGAGGGCCTGCGTTTGGCGATGGCATCAACGTCCATCTCTTCATAGCTGTGTCCTTCGTAGTCAACCCGTTTTTTTGGTACGACTTCCAGGTCGCCAATCTGATCCGCAGTCTCCTGTCGCCCGTGTGTCTCGATGAGGCCAATTACGACGTCCCAGCCACGCTTGCGCCAATCGTGGGCGTCTTGGAGCATCTTGTATGTCTTGCCGACGCCCGGTGCAGCCCCTACATAGATCGTCAGCCGCCCACGCAGACGGTGCGCCGCGCTTGAGTCACTGACGCCGAAGTTAGACTGGTCGAGCTGAAAAATGGGTGTCGGAGCATCCCGCCAACCGACAATCCGCAGGTCGGTGTAACGAAGATGGTGTAACAGGTAGCGCACAGGGTTGTCTTTCCAGAGAGCCCACTTCGGGCTGGAAGCCGGTTGGCCAATGACGATCTGCGTGGCGTTCAGGCGTTCAGCGACTTCGCCAATCACAGCGCCGATGCGCCGGTCGTTGCGAGGTTCTACCACCCATTCAGCTTCGTGCTCCAAAGCCAGTGCCTGCAGTTCCTGAAGATTCATTTTCTCTTGCTCGGTCAACATGTCCTGAGCGGAATTTATGATGCAAAGCACGTACAAATCAGCTTTCATGCGAGCGGCCATTCGGTAGCCACGTCGAACCAACTTCACAGCGCGCGAGTAATATCCGCTCACACAGACCATAATGACTTCTTTGGCACCGACAGGGCCCGGAATCTTCTTGCGCGAGTAAGACCGCTGCAGCCGCTCGTCCACGTCCTCCGCGACTACGCGTAGCGCAAGTTCGCGCAGTCCGGACAGGTTGGATTTGCGAAAGAAGTTGGCGAGTGCCTGATTGATCTTGTCGGGCGGGTAAATGCTTCCGTCACGAAGCCGCTGGCGCAGTGTTTCGGGTGTCAAGTCGACCACAGACACCTCGTCAGCCCGCTTAATCAGTGCCTCCGGTATCAGTTCGCGCACCGGGATCCCGGTGATCTCCTCAGCTTCTTTGTGGATCCCGGCGATGTGCTGGACGTTCACAGTGGTTAGCACCGAGATCCCCTGGTCGAGCAGATATTCGACATCCATGTAACGTTTAGGAAAAACTGACCCCGGTACATTGCTGTGTGCCAACTCGTCGATGAGGACGACGTCCGGGTGACGCGCCACGATGGCGTCGAGGTCGACCTCTTCGAACGTGCGGTGTTGGTAACGGATCGCCTTTCTCGGCAATACCTCAAGGCCGTTCATCTGCGCGGCGGTCTCTGGGCGGTCGTGGACATCCACGTAACCAACTACAACGTCGATTCCGCGTTCTTTGAGAGACACGCCTTCGCGCAGCATGGTGTAGGTCTTGCCGACGCCTGGAGCTGCACCAATAAAGACTTTCAACTGTCCTGGTTCTGACCCAAATGCCTCTCCGTCTCCAGACGCCATCTGTTTCTCACCCTCTGCCACATGCTGTTCGCAGTTTCACGATACTACCTTAGCCCGGAAACGGGAAGAGTACCCTGTCAACGCGGTGAAAAACTCGTGGGCACGCGTCAGCGCCACGGTGGGTTGCCATGTGATCGTAGCCAGGGTTTTCGTCAATTTGGTGTAAAGAACAACTCCAAGGGCATAAAAAAATTATAAATACTGGGCGGGGCGCTGAAAACGGAGGTATAACTGGAGTAACATTTAAAGGATGGAGTCATACAGGATGAGACAAGTTACAGCGTCCGGCCTGAAGTGGCGGGTGTTGACTTCTTATGTAATGCCGTGGCCAAACCCTGACAAGTTGAACGACGATGGGACTGAGGGAGGCCGCCAACGGCGGATCTTGCCGTACCTGGCCGTGACACTCATGGTCACGGCGCTCACGTTGCTATTCTGGAAGATCGGCTACGCCTTTACGCTGGTCAACCTGGCGCTCCTGTATTTGCTGCCTGTACTTGTCAGCGCCGTCCGGTGGGGGCTTGGCCCATCGTTCTATGCCGCCGGTGTGGGTGTGATTGCGTTTGACTTCTTTTTTGTCCCGCCAATACACGCGTTTACGGTGGCGGACATCCGCTACGTCGTGTCGTTCGTCGTCTACCTGGCTGTAGCTGCATTCACGGCGAGCCTGGCTGCCCAACTACGCCAACGCGCAAAGGAAGCAATCCAGCGCGAGGCGGTAACGTCATCTCTGTTCACACTCAGCACGCAAATTGCTGCGGGGCGTGACTTGGATAAGATCGG
>JAKAXI010000264.1 GCA_021816665.1 Bacillota bacterium
CAAACTGGCCAGTCTGACGGCCTCAGCACCCAAAGGAATCACTTCATCGACGCTCTCGACGCTGCTTGCCATGAGCCCCCAACAGCAGGGGGTTATTCAGAGTGTGTCACAACGGATCGTTCACGACTTACTTGCGACTCCGTTTTACAAAGAGACGTTGCAGGAAGCCCAGCTTCTGGTGGACCAACAGATCGTCAAGTACAACCTGGGTCACACCTCGAGCATGGTTGTGCAGAACTTAGTCGTCAGTACGCTCCAACCAAACATGATTTATGACAAGACGGCGACAGAGGCAGCGCGCAAAGCTGCCGCGAAGGCGGTTGGCAACGTCTACATTCACCAGGGTGATATCATCGTTTCAAAAAACGGTGTAATTACACAAAGCGTGTTGCAGCGGATGAAAGATGTGGGCCTGTCCAGCGGACAGCACGACTACGGAATGACCATCGGCTTTCTGCTCTTTGTTCTGGTTTCGATCAGTTCGCTCGCTGCGTACATTGAACGTCGTCCGCCGCGGCGCAGGTTGGACAATGTCCTGCTCTTGGTCACCGCTCTCGTGTTGCTCTTAATGGGGATCGCGATCAGTCTAACGAAGGGGCTCATCAACGGTGGCGCCCCCGCATCCGCTGCGTTTCTTTTGCCCGTTGCGGTTGGAGCGATGCTGCTCGCAGTGCTTACCGACGCTTCACTCGCTGTAGTCGCTTCGTTTTTTGTGTCGTTCTGGTTCGGGGCTGCGATGGGGTTTAACTTTTGGTACGCGTTTATTAGTTTTCTTGGTTCGCTTGTGGGAGCATACAGTGTTGCCACAGTCACGCACCGTTCAACGTTCATGCGAGCAGGTTTTCTGGTTGCTGGGATGAATCTTTTGTCGATTTTAACCATGCACTTGCTCCAAGCCGACAACAGTGCGCCGTTTCGCTCGTTCGCACTTCACGCGGGCCTCGGGATCCTCAATGGCATTCTCTCGGCGGTTTTAACGATGGGCATTCTCCCATTCTTTGAAAGCGCGTTTGGACTGCTTACTGCGATTCACTTGCTGGAGTTGTCAAATCCGAACAACCCGCTGTTGCGCAAAGTTTTGTTGGAAGCCCCGGGCACGTATCACCACAGCCTCATAGTCGGAAACTTGGCGGAGGCGGCTGCTGAAATTGTTGGAGCCGACCCGCTCATTTGCCGCGTCGGCGCCTATTACCACGACGTCGGAAAAACGAAGAGGCCACTATTTTTCGTCGAAAATCAGATGACGAAACAGAATCCGCACGAGAAGATCGCTCCGAGCCTGAGCCATCTCATCATCACCTCGCACGTTTCAGATGGGCTCGATATGCTGCAGAAGGCCGGTCTGCCCAAGCCCATCCGCGATATCTGCGCCACTCATCACGGGACCACGGCACTGTGGTACTTTTTTAACAAGGCGCGTGAACAGGATAAAAATGGAACCGTCAAGTTGGATGATTTTCGCTATCCGGGCCCAAAACCGAAAACTCGCGAGTGCGCCATTGTGATGATCTGTGACGCAGTGGAGGCGGCGGTGCGCGCCATGTCCAAACCCACTCCGAATCGGGTTGAAGGCGTGATCCGCAAGATCATTCGGGACAGACTTGAGGATGGGCAGTTGGACCAGTGTGATTTGACGCTGCAAGACCTCGACGTGATGGTACCGGCCTTTATGAAGACATTGAGTGGGATCTATCACGCGCGTATTGAATACCCTGATCCGGACAAGATCCGAAAGGAGATGGCGAAGTGAGTGCAGGCCTAGAAGTCGATGTCGACATACGTGTGACTGATGCGCCCGCGGAAGTGACGTCGGTTGGGTTCGTGGCACGTGTACTCTCTGCCGCGGCAGCGAAAATCAACGCGTTTGGTGAGGTTTCTGTGTCATTTGTCAATGATGAGGAAATTCACGAGTTGAATAAGGCGTACCGCGACGTCGACCGGCCTACGGACGTCTTGTCGTTTCCGATGGACGAGCAGCAGTTTGTCGATCCGCCAATGCTTGGCGACATCGTGGTGAGCGTGCCAACTGCTGTTCGTCAGGCACAAGAGTACGGCCACAGCCTGGCGCGCGAAGTTGCCTTTTTGCTAGTTCATGGTTTTCTGCACCTTAACGGCTATGATCACGAAGAGCCTTCAGATGAACAGACGATGTTCGCGCTGCAAGACGAAGTGCTTGTCGGTATCGGTCTCGTGCGGTGAGTTCAGTCAGTCGCTTTGTACGCGGATTCTTGTATGCCGGCCGAGGCGTCGCGCGGACGCTCAAGACGGAACGGAATATGCGGGTTCACTTTACAGCAGCTTTGTTCGTACTTGCGTATAACGCGGTGGTCCGTCCGCGCGCAGCCCTTGTCGCGCTCGACATATTTGCGTGTGCGGTCGTGATTGCTGCGGAGCTCGTCAATACTGCGGTAGAGGCTGCTACTGACTTGGCGACAGACGGGCAGCGGGCTTACCCGGCAGAAGTGGCGAAGGACGCCGCGGCGGGTGCGGTACTGGTCGTCGCGGCTGGCGCGGTTGGGATTGCGCTGTATGTTGGAACCGCAACCTGGCCTTGGCGAATGAGGGTGTTCAGTGTGGATCACTTCAGTGGTCTTGTCATTACCTTAGTCGCATTTTTGCTGTGGCTGTGGTGCGTCGTAGGCGCTCTTGCGATGAGCCGGGGCGGACAAGCTCCGGCATAAAAGTTTGATGGGAGGTCATTGTGTGCAGGGTCAGAAGGGCAAGACTTCTGGAAACGGGGCGCAGAAAGCGTTTCGCTCTGGGTTTGCTGCGTTGATTGGCCGACCCAATGTCGGTAAATCGACGCTCCTCAACGCATTTGTTGGACAAAAGATAGCGATCATGTCGAATCGACCTCAGACCACACGCAACCGCATCCATGGCGTGCTGACGACAGACGATGCGCAATTGGTGTTCATTGATACGCCCGGATTGCACTCACCGCGTCACAAACTCGGCGAATACATGGTCACAGCCGCAGAGAACGCACTCAAGGAAGTCGATGTCGTGTTAATGGTCACTGACGCCACAGAAAATCGGCCAGACTTAGACAAGGTCGTAATTGACCGTCTGAGGTCGGTTGATACACCTGTGTACCTGGCGATCAATAAAGTCGATGCGGTCTCAAAGCCAGACGTGCTCACGTTTATCGATACATACCGCAAGCTATACCCTTTTCGGGAGATTATTCCGATCAGTGCTCGCGATGGGACGCAACTCGACACGCTAAAGGCTTTGATCTTGAGAGAAATGCCGGAAGGCCCAAAATACTACCCTGACGATATGCTGACAGACCACCCCGAGCAGTTCATTATCGCAGAAGTCATACGGGAGAAGGTTCTTCGACTCACGCGGGAGGAAGTTCCGCATTCTGTCATGGTGGAGATCGAGCAGTTCGAACGAAGAGAAGGAAGCGATGTACTTCACATCGGCGCGGTGATTTACACCGAGCGGGAGAGCCAGAAGGGGATTCTGATCGGAAAGCGCGGCGACATGCTCAAGCGCGTGGGGCAATTGGCTCGACAGGAACTCGAGGCGTTGCTCGGTACGAAAATTTTCATGGAACTGTGGGTCAAAGTGAAGAAGGATTGGCGTAACGAGCCGAGTTTCCTGCGTCGGTTCGGATTTGATGAGCGGGA
>JAKAXI010000265.1 GCA_021816665.1 Bacillota bacterium
CCGTTACGCTTCATCAAGCGACCGGATTTGAAGATTGTGCTTGGTCTCATTACATCCAAACATGGCGCACTTGAAAATGCGGATGACATTAAACATCGAATCGACGAAGCCACACGGTTTGTACCGTTAGATCAATTATGTCTCAGCCCACAATGCGGGTTTGCCTCCACAGAAGACGGCAATCTTCTGACAGAGGAAGAACAATGGGCGAAACTTCGTCACGTCGTCGACATCGCCGCCGCTGTTTGGGGATAAATCTTTCGAGGGGGACGAAGGGCGTTTCCTACCTCATCCCCCGCAATCCCTTTGGGGCGTCTGTGGTTATTCTGCGAACGTACTGCCCTCGAACGTAGAATCGTAGAAAGAAAACCCACTCCGAACTACACCTTGCAAAATCTATCATTCTCACACTTCAAGCTGAAAACGAGACCTCCACCAGGACACGCTGTGGCGCGGAATCCCCCTACCGTTTGGTCGGATTACGGCGATACTATGAAATTTTTGATTGAAGCGATTTCATCGCAAATCGCCCGGCATACTTCATTCTTTCCCCTACTACAAATCAACCACAGCGCTGCTTCAGCCTGCAGATTCGGATGAGGAGATGCCGTGGTTGGACACAAACCGCATGACGAGCAACGCCCAGACTGACGGCCCAGAGACGCAGACATGGCACCGCCGCCACGGACAGGACGTCCTGGTTGCCATGGCCGTGAATCCGCACACCGTTCACGTCTACTGGGATCTCGATCCACTCAAGCAACACTTGCTTCAAGACCACCTTGGCCGCCTATGGTCGGACATCGCAAAGGTACTACGCGTATGTGATGTCACGTGGATCACGTTCGACGGCCGGAACGCCCACGAAACGCGCGACATTCATCTAAACAACTTGGCGGACAACTGGTACGTGACCGACCTTGCGGACGGAAGAGACTACGTATGCCTCTACGGTGTGGTCACGAACGGCGAATTTTTCACCTTACTTCGCTCCGGTAGTGTTCACACACCGCGTGCTAGAGCCGGGAGTGAACACCCGCGGTACGCAGGCCCACAGACGATGTTTCAGCCAGTGCCAGCCAAATCGCTATCGCAACCAACAACCGGTCCGGAATCCCAACTGACAACCAGGCCGACACTCCACCCGATGACCAGGTCCGCCGCCATCCCAGCGCTGCCCGTGTTATCAAATGCACCTGACTGGCACTCGCAGTTCACTGGCTACTCTCTGCAGCTGAATTCAACGCCCACACCGACACAGCAACCGGACTCGTCCATCTCCGAACAACCCACAGAGGAGCAAACCGCATGCCTGTAGGATATTTCTGTCTGGCACTGCACGCCCACTTGCCGTACGTCCGGCACCCCGAACGCGACTGTGCGCTCGAAGAACGTTGGCTGTTTGAAGCTCTGACGGAGACCTATCTCCCGTTGACCGTTGCCATGAAGCAGTGGACGGAAGAAGGCATCAACTGGCGGATCGCGCTCTCCGTCTCCCCCACCTTGGCGTCAATGCTGACTGACCCACTGCTGCAGGACCGCTATTCAGCACACCTCGATCGGCTTGTCGAACTGGCCGAGGCGGAGCAGTGCCGCCTTGCAGATGCTCCCGCTTTTGCCCACCTGCCTACCTTCTACGCAGAGCGGTTGCGGACATTGCGCAGCACATACCAGGCGTGGGGGCGCACCCTCACCCACGTATGGTCCGAACTCGAGGCACAAGGGCACCTCGAACTCATGACCACGGCGGCGACGCACGCCTTCCTGCCACTGGTCCTTACCGATGAGGCGGTGCGGGCGCAGATTGAGACCGCGATCGAGTCCCACCAGATCGCATTCGGGCGAGCTCCGCGCGGCATGTGGTTGCCGGAGTGTGCGTATCGGCCAGGCATCGACGAGATGCTGCGCGAGTACGGCATTGCGTTCACCTTTGCCGAGACAGAGGGACTGCTCAGTGCTGACCCAGCACCTATCTTTGGCGTCTACGCGCCGATTCTGACGAAGGCTGGGCTGGGGGTGTTTGGGCGTGATCCCGAAAGTGGTCGCCAGGTCTGGAGCAATTCCGAAGGTTATCCGGGCGATTACGACTACCGAGAGTTCTACCGGGACATCGGCTATGAGCGTCCGTTTGAGCAGGTTCGCGACTGCCTACTGGAAGGAGAGCGCACCGACACAGGACTAAAGTACTGGCGGATCACCGGACGGGATGACGAGAACGGACGGGCCCTTGAGAAAGCGCCCTACCAGCCACAGTGGGCGCGCGAAAAAGCTGCCCGGCACGCGGAGCATTTCCTGTGGAGCCGCCAACAGCAGGTCGCACACTTAGCCGGGCTGATGGGACGTCCGCCCGTCGTGACGGCGGTGTACGACGCCGAACTGTTTGGGCACTGGTGGTTTGAAGGACCGGAATTTCTCGACATGTTGGTCCGTAAAATACACTACGACCAAACAGACATTGTCCTTGCCACCCCTTCGGAGTCCCTGGAGCTTTGTGCCGATTGGCAGACCTGCCACCTTGACATGAACACGTGGGGCCGCGACGGCTACGCGGACGTCTGGGTCAACCCCTCCAACGACTGGATCTACCCCGCACTACACCGCATGGAACGAAAAATGGTTCAACTCGCTTCCGAACATCGACTCGCAGAGGAACTTTGCAGACGCGCACTCAATCAGGCGGCCCGTGAACTGATGCTGGCGCAGGCCAGCGACTGGGCGTTCATCATGGACCACCGGACGGCGGTCGACTACGCGGTCCGCCGCACCAAGGCCCACGTGAACCGCTTTGAACGACTGGCACAGATGGTCGATCAGGACAGCTACGACCCTGCGTATATAAGCGAGGTCGAACACAGGGACAACATCTTCCGGAACATCGACTACCGGGTGTACACACCCCGCACTCAGGTCGCGGCAGATTCGGAACCTCAGGCTCTCGCTGTGCTGGCGGCGGACTCATCGGAGACGACTCCGACGAGCGTACGGCGGCCAAAAGGCAGTGCCCCTCGGTCAACCGTCCTGATGCTCGCCTGGGAGTATCCCCCCCTCGTCGTCGGTGGGCTCGCGCGACACGTCGGGAACTTGGCCGAGACGCTCGTGAAGATGGGCTGGGAAGTGCACGTCATCACGCGGTGGGACGATGCGATTTTGTCCCATGCATCGGCCCGGCCAGACGTGGAAGGCGGCGTGATCATCCATCGCGTCGAAGTCATGCGTCCACACGGGGTCGACTTCCTCGACTGGGTGTTGCAGTTGAACCTGGCGATGATCGACAAGGCTCGCGCGCTCCTGAGCACTGGGCTGCGCATCAACCTGCTGCACGCACATGACTGGCTCGTGCACCGGGTTGCGAAGGCACTGAAGGACCTGACAGGGACCATACTCATCTCCACCATTCACGCGACCGAGCACGGGCGAAACGGCGGTATTTACACCGACCTTCAACGCCGCATCCACCACGCGGAGTGGTCCCTGACGTACGAGTCCGCCCACGTCATTGTGTGCAGCCAGTCTATGCAGGACGAGGTCATCGGCTTGTTCTCCCTGCCTACCGATAAGGTCACGGCGATACCAAACGGTGTCACTGTGGAGCCCACGGACGCTACGGACGAGGTGGGCAAAGCGGGCAACCTG
>JAKAXI010000266.1 GCA_021816665.1 Bacillota bacterium
ACCTTAACAAAATGGCGATTATCCAGACGTTTTGTGCATGAAAAAACCACTCGCGCTGTCCGCGTCCAGCCGATGTACAGCCTCCGAGATCCTGACTGATTTTCCTCCCCGAAGTTTGTCGATTGCCTTTCCTCCAGTGCCTGAATCACCCGTACTTACCCAATCATTGCCGGTTCAAATCGACACAATAGAACAGGATTTTCCCTCTCAGGTGTCGAAGTCATGGAACGAGCTTCACACACGTGCAGTGTTCGACTCGATGACCCCAGGACTCGCAGAGCGACTCCACGGCTTGTGAAGGGAGTTCTACTATGATCGAAATGCAGGACGTATGGAAGGTCTACCCGAACGGGACGCCTGCGCTCAACGGGATCTCCGTCAAAATTGACAAGGGTGAATTTGTCTACGTCGTGGGCCCAAGTGGTGCAGGAAAGTCCACGTTCATTAAGCTCATGTACCGCGAAACCCGTCCCACGAAAGGGCACATCTTCGTGAACGGGTTCAACATCGAACGCCTCAAGAACCGCAAGGTGCCGCTTTTGCGCCGCAACATCGGCGTGGTGTTCCAGGACTTTAAACTGTTGCCGAAGCTGAGCGCATACGACAACGTCGCGTTTGCCCTCGAGGTCATTGGGAGTCCCCATCGCCACATGAAACGCCGCGTCAGCGAAGCACTGTCGTGGGTGGGGCTGGAAGAGAAAATGCACATGTTGCCGTCGCAACTGTCGGGTGGCGAACAGCAGCGTGTTGCTGTCGCTCGTTCACTCGTCAATAATCCGGCCGTGATCATCGCAGACGAACCTACTGGTAATCTCGATCCGGATACGTCGTGGGACATTATGAAGCTGTTTCAACGCATTAACGACCGTGGAACGACTATCGTCATGGCGACGCACAACCGGGAGATAGTCAATACGCTGCGCAAGAGGGTGATCGCAATTGAGCGAGGCCAAATTGTGCGGGACGAAAGCAAAGGAACTTACGGCTATGAGGATTAGACTGTGGAGGCACCTCCGAGAAAGCCTGAAGAGCCTGGTGCGAAACGGCTGGATGACATTTGCCTCAGTCAGCGCTGTCACAATCACTCTGCTGATTCTCGGCGTATCACTCGTGATCGCGATGAATGCACAGCAGATGTCCAACAGCGTACAGGGGCAGCTTGAGGTGAGCGTGTTTCTGAAACAGGCCGTCACCGATCAGCAGGCTGCGCAGGTCGCTGACCAGGTGCGAAAGATGCCAGGCGTTGGCTCAGTGCAACTCGTTACCAAAGAGCAAGGTATGGCTTCTATAAAACACGATCTCGCTCAGTATGATAACGTGTTGAGCGGCCTGAGTCCTCAGAGCACATTGCCAGACAAGCTTGTTGTCAAGGCGACTGATCCGCGTCATACCATTGCTGTAGGGCAAGAACTAAAGACCTTGCCGCAGGTCGCTCAGGTAAATGACGGGCAACAAGTCGTCAATAAGCTGTTCCACGTGCTCGACATCATTCGCAACATTGGGCTGGTGTTTGTGGCGGCACTCGTCGTCACAGCGATGTTCCTGATCTCGAACACGATTAAAATCACCATTTTCTCGCGTAGGCGGGAGATCGAGATCATGAAACTGGTAGGTGCAACGAACTGGTTTATTCGTTGGCCGTTTATGCTTGAATCGCTGATCATCGGCGTGGTGGGGGCAATGATTCCTTTTGGGGTGATTGTCACGGCCTACCACTCGCTTTATGTGCATACAGGAGGAGTCTTCGCTGTCCTGATGTTTCACCTGGTTGGCACACCCGCGCTTGCCGTCCGGCTCGCGGAGGTCATGTTTGGCATCGGCATTGTGATCGGCGCATGGGGCGGATTGATGTCGGTGCGGAAGTTTTTGAAGGCGTAAGAGCGCAGGAGCGGTTGTTTCGCTATACCACAGGTGGGCAGACGGAAGGGAAGAGCTGCGGTGCACGGACTCCTGGTTTCACAAATTGGACACGGTGTGGCGCGAGGACTGCTCACTCTGGTGTTAAACCCGCTTTGGATTATCGGGTGTTTGTTGATGGTACTCGAACGCTCGCATGCCGCTCGTCAAGAGCGGCGCTTTTTTGGCGCTCGCGTGAGTCGGGTGTGGTCACCGGTGATCCGTTCGTGGATCTGGGGCATTGTCACTGGCGTTGTTGTAAGTGCGGTCTGTATTGCCGCTGGCGTCGTTGTTACGCCGATTGAGGTCGGCGTCGTGTCCGCGTTGACGATTCTTCTCGGGCTGATCCGTTTCCGCTTTTTCTCACCGTTTTACAGCATCGGGATTCTTGTGCTGGCAGGTCTTGTCATGGGGTGGGCAGGACTTGGACATGCCCCCGGCCTGCCTAAGTGGCTTGCGCCACTGGCTCACATTCACGTCGGGAGCTGGATCGCGCTTGGTGCCGCGGCTTCTCTGGCTGAAGCGATGCTGTTGTTCGGTCACCGCAACCGGCGGTCGAGTCCTGCGTACGTACTTGGCAAACGCGGTCGTCCGGTCGGGGCGTTTCTCGCTCAGTGGTCCTTTTTCGTGCCCGTGTTGACCCTTTCACCTGGCACGCTGCCGCTCCTCCATTTTTCCTTCGCAGCCGCTTGGCCATTTTTGACTGGAAGTGCAGTTGCGGCTGGGTGGACTTTGGCAGGGATGCCGCTGTTTGTCGGGATCAGCAGCTTTTCGCTGACGACGCTCCCGAAGGAACGGGCAACCGCATCTGCCCGAGACAGCTTGTTCACCGGTGTGTTGCTGGGCGCTGACGCCTATGCAGTGTATCGCTTCGGACTTGGCTACGCCATCGTCGGCGTGCTCTTGCTGTTCTTCGCCAAGGAGTGGACGTTGTGGCGGATGCGTCGGCGTGAAGTGGTCGGTGAACCGATTTACGCCCCGGTTAAACACGGTGTGCGCGTCTTGGCGACAAGCCCGGGATCGATCGCCGAAGAGATGGGATTGCTTTCTCGCGAGGTAATCACGCACGTCAATCAGGTCCCAGTTCACAGTTCGTACGACTTGCACTTCGCCTTCGCCCAGAGCCCTGCCTACGCGAAACTTCAAGTTGAGGATGATCGTGGCGAACTGCGCTTTGTTGGCAAACCAGTCTACTCCGGATCCCGAAACCAACTCGGCCTGATCCTAGTCCCCGATGACACTACCACCTACCACATGTACGAATCGACGCAAACTGGGTTGTTTCAGTCCCTCTATGCCCGGGTTCTCACCCGCGAGCCAGCGCCCGGTTGGGCGGATGTAGAGTCGGCGCCGACTCTAGAGTAACGGCGCCAATTGAGTAACGGCGCCAACGGTTGAGTAACGGCGCTGCGTCGAGCCGCGTGCGGCGTCATTCTGACCGTTACCGGTGTGGCATGGTGTCGCTATGCCATTTCGACATCTAGAGTTGGCTCGCGACTTGGTGGCGAAGTGGTTAGGTGTCAATTTGACATCTAGAGTTGGCCGACGACGTGGTTAGGTGTCATTTTGACATCTAGAGCTGGCTGGCAACTTGGTTAGGTGTCATTTTGACATCTAAAGGTGGCCGACGACGTGGTTAGGTGTCAATTTGACATCTAGAGTTGGCCGACGACGTGGTTAGGTGTCAATTTGACATCTAGAATTGGCCGGCGACGTGGTTAGGTGTCATTTTGAC
>JAKAXI010000267.1 GCA_021816665.1 Bacillota bacterium
AGAAAAAACCGTGTTGAGTCCAAAGATAGCTTTCAGCAACGTCGACTTACCCGCGCCGTTCGGCCCGATGATCACGGTCGACGTACCAGGATCTGCTTTCAGGTGAACACCGTGAACGATGGCGCTTTTGCCGTATCCAGCCGTTAAATTCTCGACCCGTAGTCCTTCACTCATGCGTTCACCCCCCCAGGTACGCTCTGACAACATTTTCATTCTCTCGAAGCGCAGACATGTTGCCTTCTGCCAGGATGGTGCCTTCCGCCATCACCACGACGTGGTTGCAGAGAGATTCCACGATGCGCAAGTTGTGTTCAATCAGCAGAAACGTGATCCCCTTCTCGTCTTTCAAATCGCGAATGTGTTCCTGAAGTTGACCCGCTAGTGTCGGGTTGACACCGGCCATCGGCTCGTCGAGCAACATCAATCGTGGATCCGCCATCAGGGCACGCGCCAGGTCGAGCAACTTCTTTTGACCGCCGCTGAGGTTGCCAGCATACTCATCACGCACGTGAAACAGGTTGAACCGCTTGAGCAAATCGACGGCTTTTCCGAGCAGATCTCGCTCCGAGTCCCGGATCTTTTTCCGCAAGAAGAGTGCTTGCCAGCTCGTCTGGCCTGGCTGGTCGTTTGAGGCGAGCAACATGTTTTCGAACACTGTCAGGCTTCGCAGTTCGCGTGCGAGCTGGAAGGTGCGAATAAGCCCACGCTGTGCCACTTTGTGTGACGGCCAATTCGTAATGTCTGTGCCATCGAACATCACACTCCCACCATCCACACCGTGAAACCCGGAGAGTGAGTTGACTACTGTGCTTTTCCCTGCGCCGTTTGGACCGATGAGACCTGTGATGGTCCCGCGAGGTACATCAAATGACACACCGTCGACCGCTTTCACGCCACCAAACGACTTGCGCAGGTCTTTGACGACGAGCATGTTATCCCTGAGCGGTATGGCCATTGGCGACGTCCTCCTTTAACCCCGGAATCGTGGTTAGCGGGAAGACACGCTTGCGCTCTGGGATGACACCCTGCGGACGGAAGCGCACAGCGAGCACCATCAATAGCCCGATCGCCATGCCGCGAATGGCCTCCATCAGCAACGGATGAGCAGGAATCGTGATCCAACGCGTCGCCTCCGTGAACAGCACCGGTACAAGAAAAGCCCCGAGAAGCATGCCGCGATTGTTGCCGCGGCCGCCTACCAGCATGGCCGCCCACACGATAAATGTCTCAAGCGTCGTCCATCCGCTCGGATTCCACGCGCCAATGTACTCAATCTGGAGGGCACCGGAGATGCCCGCGATGAAGGCCCCGATGACAAACGCAGACATCCGGTAGCGAAAGACGTTCTTTCCGAGCGCTGCCGCGACGTTCTCATCCTCGCGAATGGCTCGTAGAATGCGTCCATAGGGCGACTCGGTCAGTGAACGCACCAGCCAAAAGATGATTGCGGCGACGATCACGCTGATGCCAAGAAAAGGCCACTCGTAGTTATTCGTACTGAGGTTCATGACCGAGTTATACGGTTGCGGGACACCAACGATGCCGTCCCAGCCGTTAAACAACGGGGTCGCGTTGCCGATCACCATCCAGACAATTTGCCCCACAGAGACTGTGACGATGGCGAGATAGTCGCTGCGCAACCGACGTAAGCCGATGATTCCGACAACGACGCCGAGCATAGCCGCTGCGATGCCGCCGATTACCGGACTCAAAGGAAAAGGCAACTGCCATCCGAAGATGTAACTGCCGCCCATCCCGCCGTTTGTCGACGGAGTCATTGCAGCGACGCCTGCGAAGTACGCACCAATGGCCACGAACGTGATATAGGTGAAGTCAAGAATCCCGGTCAACCCAAACTGCAGGTTGAGCCCCCACGCTTCAACCGCGAAGAACGCGAAGAAAATGGCGAGTGTCAATAGGTAATGCAGCACGCGTTACACCCTCCCTCTCGACGGAAGAATACCTTGCGGTCGAAACAAGAGCATGATGACGAGGATGCCGAACGCAACAACCGTCTTATAAGCTGAGTCCATGAACGTCGCAGACACTTCCATTGCCAGCCCAATCACAAGGGCCCCCAACATCGCGCCATAAGGGCGGCCAATCCCACCCATGATGACTGCAGCGAAGATGACGAACAGAAACTCTGAACCCAAAGCCGGTGTAAAGTTGTTCACATTGATGGCCAGAACAACACCGGCGAGCCCCCCGAGAAATCCACTCAGAAGCCACGCGTAGTTTGTGACACGCATGGTTGGAATGCCGCTGATCAGGGCGAGTTCCGCGTTGTCTGAGAGAGCGCGCATGGCTTTGCCGAGCTTGGTGTACTTAAGCAGAACGTGTAGAGAGACCATCGCGGCTGCGGCGATCAAAATGATGATGATCTGCTGCAACGTGAACAGAAAGGGTCCAATGTGCAAGATACTTCCCGCTGGGTCTTGGTACTGCTTGAACTCCGGTCCAAAGATGGCCTGCACGAAATTCATCAGGAACAGATCCATTCCGATGGTAACCACAAGCAGGATAATCATCTGCGACTTGCGCTTGATGAACGGCTGGATAACCCACACGTTGAACAGGTACGCGACCACGGCGGTTAACACACCGGCAATTAACATGGACAGCCAAATGTTCATGTTCAATCCCTTGTTGAAGACAAATGCAAGGTAGGCGCCAATCGTCAAAAACTCACCGTAGGCGAAATTGACGAAGTTCGTAACGCCAAACTGCAGGGTCAGTCCAACTGCACCGAGTGCCAACACGGATGCTGTAATCAATCCAAATCCAATTCCCATCCAAATCAAGGACAACGTCATGTTCGCAACTCCCCCTGTCTCGTTTCTGCCTGCGCGAGCTGTCCGAGCAGGCGCTGGCGAACGGTCCCGAGCATTTGCAGGTCAATGCCCGTCTCGATTCCCATGAGATGGAGCCAACGCACCAAGTCTTCCGTATTTAAGTTGCCGGGAGCCTCAGGCGCATAGGGACACCCACCGAGTCCGCCAAGTGCTGACTCTATGGTCGTTACACCGCAAAACAGCGCGGCGACCACATTGCCAAGGGCCAGGCCGTAACGGTCGTGCAGGTGCAGGGCAAGCGGTGTGCCCGGCACTGCCTCCTGTACGGCTGTGATCACGCGCCGAACGAAGTCTGGCTTACCAATGCCGACCGTGTCAGCGAGTGACACCTCTGCAACTCCGTAATCAACGAACGATTTTGCGATGGCAGCCACTTCGTCAGGTCGAATCACCTCCTCGTGAAACGGGCTCCCAAACGCACAGGAAATCCCACCGCGCAGCCGCACCTTCCCTGCCTCTGTCGATTGCGCAATGGTCCGCAAGTTCGCGAGCGAGGCGTCGAGACTCATGTGCAAGTTATTCATCTGGTGTCTGGGACTCGCTGACACCACAAAGGTCAACTCTGTCACATCAGTTGCCAGAGCTCGCTCAAACCCGCGCACGTTTGGCACCAGTGCAATGAGGTCATCACACTCTGTGAGTCCCGCGAGAACTTGTTCAGCGTCCCTCAGCTGCGGGATCCACTTTGGAGATACAAATGATGTCGCCTCGATTCGGCGCACACCTGCAGCTCGCAAGTCTCGAATCAATTGGATTTTTTCCTCTGTAGTCAGTTC
>JAKAXI010000004.1 GCA_021816665.1 Bacillota bacterium
AGGAATTCTGTTGTTTGGAATGAGTCACACTCTCCCCTTGTGGATCGCCTCGGCGGCAGTCATGGGTCTTGGCATGGCATTACTCTATCCGAACTTGAACGCTGCCGTTGCAGACATCGCTCCACCGCAGGCGCGTGGTGGTGTGCTCGGGGTCTATCGCTTATGGCGAGATGGCGGATACGCGTTAGGTGGCCTTTTGCTGGGCGTATCCATTCACTCCATCGGCATGCTGAATAGTCTCTACTTGATTGGGATTGTCGCCCTCATCTCCATGACAGTTTTACTGTTTCGTATGAAGGAGACCCACCCTCAGCGTGCACACCAGGCGTGATGTAGAGCTGAGCTCCTTTCCCGGTTTCAAGTAATGGAATGACTTTGCTGGTCTGTGAAGTTTGGGTCAATCTTCTCTAAATATCATGTAAACGGGGTGGACTAGGCGAAACTGACAGCACTCATATGCTGTTATCTGTAGTAGGATGAGAGGTAAGAACGCAATTTTGAAGAAGGGATGTTGTACATACCGATGCATTGGTCGCAAATTATCATTACTGCTCTGGTCCAGGGGATCACGGAGTTGTTCCCAGTGAGCAGTGTAGGACATGCTGTGATTCTTCCGTACCTGTTGAACTGGACAAACATCCTCAGCTCGAAGCAGTTTCTGCCGTTTGTTGTCATGCTGCACTTGGGGACGGCGTTGGCACTGTTCATCTACTTCATCCGAGACTGGATTGAATTGATCGGGTCCTTATTTCAGTCGTCTCGCTCTTCACGCGTTCGCGCACAGAAGCGCACGTTTCTTCTGATTGTTGTCGCAACGATTCCGGCTGCCGTAATCGGCAAGTTGTTCGAACACAAGTTTCGGGCGTTGTTCCCGTCAGCACTTTCGGCAGGTATTTTTCTCGCAATCAATGGTTTGGTGCTTCTCCTCGCAGACCGCTGGAGCCGCAACGCGGGAAACCGTGAAATTCGACAGATGACCTATCTACAGAGTTTCCTTGTCGGCTGTGCGCAGGTGCTCGCCTTAATTCCTGGCTTCTCGAGGTCCGGTGTCACCATGACTGCCGGCATGGGTCTTGGTTTCTCGTATGAAGAGTCTGCTCGGTTCAGCTTCCTGTTGGCCACGCCCATCATCGCAGGCGCAGGCGTCCTCGAAGTGCCAAAGATGTTAAAGGCGCACGCACCGCACATGCTGAGCGCAGGGCTTGTCGGCGGACTGCTTGCAGGCATTGTGGCATTTCTCAGCACCGCGTTTTTGATGCGCTACTTCCGCACACATGAAGTGCGGGCGTTTCGCCCGTTTGCGGCGTATTCTATCGTGGTCGGTGTCATCGTCGCAGGTCTCGCCGCAGCTCACATCCACTTTTAAGCACGTCGCAGCTATCACACAAACACCCCCGAGCCCAATCAGGGTTTGGGGGTGTTTTGTGCAAGTGCGAACCTCATCTAGGTCAACGCCAGGACGGGCGGTGCCAGCGCAGACAAATCGCAGCGACGAGCAGGCCGAGAGCCGCCCACAGCGCTGCCATCGCCAAAGGGCTAATCCCAGCGAGAATTCGGTCGACTGCAAAGAATGAACGGACTGCTGTGGCGTAAAGAGAGACAGCGGCGTGCAGGCCGGCGGGGGAGCCCAGGCTGGCCCAAACCAATAAACAAGCCGTCACGACGAGGCCGCCTGCTGTTCCGAGGCCGACGACTGTCAGAGACCATGAGCCGCGCGTAGTTGCACGGTTTTCCTGTGTCCGCGCAATCTCAAGCAACCGCTCCTTTAACTCTGGCGGAGGCGTGGGGTGTGGCGCGCTTCGCGTTAACTGTTCAACGATGAAGTCGTTTTTCACAATCTGCCTCCTTTTGCCAGCGCTTTTTCAACCGCTCGCGTCCTCGGTGCAGGTAGTTGCGGACCTGGAACAGCGTGGCGTCCATGACCGTTGCCACTTCGTGGTACGACAATTCTTCGCCGTAGAACAAGCTGATTGCCACGCGCTCTTTGTCCGGCAGTTCCCGCACCCAGTCCCAGATACGGGACTGTTCCCAGCGCAAAATCGCCTCATCCTCAGTGTTCCCCGGGTCAACCCAGGTCTCCATGTCGACCACGTCGTGTGAGCGCCAGCGCCACTGTGCTTGGCGCCGGGATTGCAAAAATGCTCGTGTTGCGATCGTTAACAGCCAGGTCCGCACGGAGGAGTCCCCGCGAAACTGCTCAAAGTGGCGGAACGCGCTCGTAAAAGTCTCTTGTGTCAGGTCTGCCGCGTCATGCGGATTTCCTGCGTAGCGAAGACACCAGCGATAAACATCCTCGTAGTAGTCCTCTACCCACTGTTGGTACAGCGATTGCGGTTCCTTGTTCATCGAGGAACCCTCCGTTTGTGTCATTATCTGCATTATGCGCTTACGTGCTCTGACCGACAAGGTCTTTAGACTGATGTGAAACAAAACTTGAGTTCGGGGCCTCTCATAGAGGAAAGAGCTCGCATGGGGGTGAGTGACTGTGATGTTGAAGAAGAGGACGAAGGTGGTCTCAGTTACCGTTCTGTCCTTGGCGTTTGTAGTCGTACTGGCCGGGATGGTCGCTGTCCTGTCACGGACGGTGAGTGGCGGACTGGCCAGCTTTCGGTTTAACGGGGTTTCGACCCCGGTCGCTGGCGGATATCTTGACAGACAACTCCAGCAGTCCTTTACCGTGCCATCCACGAAGACCTTTGGCTTTTCCACGCCGCTTGGCGAGTTGACTGTACTTCCAACTTCCGGTCGACAAATTCAGGTGGACGCTTCTGTTCAGGTTTCAGGTGCCTTCGGAGTTCCTCCGTCGCAGGCGCAAAAACAGATTCAGTTCACATCAACCAACAACCAAAACGGTAGGAACGTAACCCTGACTTACCCGCATGGTACACTCCACAGCGCCACGATCACGATTTACGTCCCACAGGGAGCACGTTTGCAGGTAGAGAACTCTCTTGGGAAGATTCGCGTACAGGGCGGTTCCTACCAAGACCTGAGTTTACACGCGAACATGGGAGCTGTGGACGTGTCTGCGGCTGTCACCGACGCTTTGTCTATTCAGGCGAACATGGGTGAAATCTCGTACACTGGTCCCCTCGCGAAGCAAAATAACTTTGTCAATAACATGGGCGGCATCACAGTCCATGACACAAAGGTGCAGAAGGTACAGTACAACTTGTCGACAAGCTTGGGGCAATCAACCGTCAATGTACCGAGCGCAAACCTGGCGGCATCCGGTAATCAGCTATCGGATACAGTACCAGGATTGGGCCCACTTGCAGTCCTGACTTGCACCAATAACATGGGCTCGATTCATTTCCAGGGAGTGTGACTGCACAATGAGCGTGATACCGTTCGGGTCATTTGCGTGGATCCCGGTGCTCGGCATTCTCTTTCCCGTCTTCGTGATCGCTGTGATTTTCGGTTTCATCGTGTTGATGCGTTACTTGAAGTACCGCGAACGCATGTTGCTTGCGCAACGGGGGTTTGACCCGGCAGACCTTCAGCCGTGGTCTCGCCTCGACCGAAACGGTTCCCCGGAGCGCCAGTTACGCAGTGGCATCATCACCTCTTTGGTCGGAGTGGCGTTGCTCGTCGGTTTGTGGACACTAGGAACAGGTCCGTGGCTGCTCGGTGGCCTGATCCCACTCGCAGTTGGTATCGGAGAGTTGCTCACATTTGTCTTGACGGCACCGACGAGACCTGAACAGGGTAACCATGACAACCAAGATCAGAAACCCCGTGACCAAGGTGACGACAAGCGCTTCTAACCCCACCGAATACTCCGTCCCGCCCGCGGAAGACTAGAAGAAACTGCGGCAAGGGACGGGGTTTCCCATGAGTACTTCACAATCACATAAGTCACTGACCCGATTGCAATTGGTGATGTTGGTTCTCACAACTGCAGGGGTTCTCGACCACGTCATTATCTTGCCGCTTTTGCTTCGCAACGCCCAGCGCGATGCGTGGGTTGCAGTCCTGATTGGGGGAGCGATTCTGGTTGGCAGCGTCCCGGCATTGACGTGGGTCTCTCACAGGGCTGGGCAGATGCACGTGACGACTTGGCTGCGCAATCATTACCCCGCACCGATTGTTTATCTGGTGCTTGGAATCCTCGCGCTGCAATTATTTCTCATCGGTTCTGTGGCGCTTCGTGAGACCTGTACATGGGCAAAAGTTACGTACTTGCCAGAAACTCCGCTGACAGGGATTGTCCTTCTGTTAGCGACGGGCTGCTATTTTGCGGCAAAGAGTGGACTTGAGACAATCGCCATAGCAAACGGAATTCTCTTTCCTATAATTATTGCGCTTGGCGTGTTTGTCGCTGTCGGCAACATCCAGAGCAAGGATTACACCTACATTCGACCGATACTGGCACACGGTCTGAATGGCGTGTGGCCAGCTGTCTGGGTTGCGGTTGCAGCGTTCTCGGAAATCGTACTGGTATTGTTTTTAACACCGCACGTGGATGGGCAGGTTCCATGGTATGTTTTGATGATCATTGCGATTGGCTTAATCGGCCTGACTCTTGGGCCGTTACTCGGTGCCATTGCCGAGTTTGGACCTTGGGAGGCCGCTCGCCTGCGCTACCCTGCTTACGAAGAGTGGCGACTACTCACATTTAAACACTTTTTCGAGCATGTCGACTTCTTCTCTATATACCAGTGGCTCGGCGGTGCGTTTATCCGCATCGCGCTCTCTCTGTACCTGATTGTTGACTTGCTTCAACCTTCGACGGTTCGTGCGAGATTTTGGACTCTGACTGGGTGTGCGTTGGCGTTCTGTATGTTTGCACTCGTGCCGGTGTCAGATGAGGTGTTTCTCCAATTTATTGAGCAGTTGTACATGCCCGTCACATTGTACGTAATGGCTGGTGTGTTTGGGATGATGCTGATGTTTTCTACACGAAAGGCGGGGCGTTCACGATGAGACGGAGGGGTCAATTAGGGAATGGAGTTGACGTCCTTTTGCAGCGGTCGGTGGATGAGCGATTCTCCGACTGTGCGGCAGCTGTACAAGTGCTGTTTGCCACGGCAGCTGACGTGCAGGTCACGCACCTGTTCCCGTCAAAAAAAACCCGAATCGGCTGTGAGTTAATTCTGGTTCTTTGTCAGGGGCTGTATGATGTCAACCGATTTGAGGACGTCGTTCTGCCCCGTCTTCAACTTGCTGTTTCTGGAGACTTGCTAGCGACCACACCTGAACAATTGATCACCGGCTTGAATATGCCCAACGTGCGGCGTATCTCAACATACTCTGAAGCTGCTGGTGCGGTTTTGTCCGGTCAACTCGTTGTCTTTGTCAGTGGGGGTGCAGTCGCGATTGACATTGCCAAGCACCCGAACCGCAAGCCTGAAGACAGTAATCTGGAGGTCACGCTGTTCGGCGGTCGTGACGGATTTATCGAAGACCTGACCACCAACGTTGCGCTGGTTCGCAAACGAGTCAACACACTGGCTCTGTGTGTGGAGGAGTACCAAATCGGTCGGTTGAGTAAGACGAGAGTAGCTCTCTTGTTTCGCGGCGATGCATCCAATCCGGCATCGGTAGAGGAAGTACGTCGCCATCTCGTCCACAATGACATTGAATCGGTGGAGTCAGGGACAGAGTTGGTCGAGTTGCTCAACCCTTCCAAGTACGCCTTTATTCAAAACTACAGGCTCAGCGGTCGTCCGGATTTTGTCGTACGCTGCTTGCGTGAAGGTCGGTTTGCCCTGTTTATCGATGGGGCGCCTGTCGCGATGCTTGCACCTGTCACGCTTACCTTCCTGTTACGGGCAGCCGATGACATGTACGTTTCTTTCCCATTCGTGGTCTTTGAACGTATCCTGCGCTATCTGGCGTTCGTCATGGCCCTTTTTTTGCCTGGGTTTTACGTGGCAATCACGGCGATGCATCCCGACCAGGTTCCGCTGTCACTGCTCGCTACGCTAGTCAACTCCAGACGTGGCGTCCCGTTCTCCACACCGCTCGAGGCAATTGGGATGTTGATTCTATTTGAAATCTTCAAGGAGTCCGGGACGCATTTGCCACAGCCGGCTGGCAATACCTTGTCTGTTGTGGGCGGATTAATCATCGGTGACGCGGCCATTCGTGCCGGCTTGACGAGCCCGGCACTGGTCGTTGTGATATCGGCGAGTGCCGTGACTCTGTACGCCATCGCCAACCACGCCCTTGCAGGGGCGGTCTCTCTGCTTCGCATCGGGATTCTGATCATCGCCGCCGCCTTCGGTATGTATGGGTTTATCTTGTCGTGCATTTTTGTCGTCACCTATTTGGCACAGATCCGCTCGTTTGGCACACCGTTTTTGTTTCCAGTCTCGCCCTTCCGCGGAGTTGCCTTTCTACGTACCTATTGGTCCAACTGGTCAACGCGGCGGAGACGATCCACATGAGGAAAAAGATTCTGGTGGCGTTGCTCTCCGCCTTTGGACTGGTACCTCTGCTTTCGGGCTGCTGGGGGTATAAAGAGTTTGATCACCAACTCTATCCCCATGCCATCGCCGTCGACTATAAGGATGGAGAGTACACAGCGTACATTCAGGTGCTCGATATGAGTGAGTTGGGCAAAACGGAATCCGGAGGTGGCCAGGCTAGGTCGGGCACGTGGATTGGTGTTGCTCGTGGCAGGACGTTGGATGAAGCCGCACACAAGCTTTATCTAGTGACGCCGCGCAGCTTGAACTGGGGACACGTCAACGCCTTCGTGTTCACCACGCATGTCTTGGACGAGCCGGACTGGTTGCGGGTTTTTGGGGTTTTTACACGAATGAACCAGTTTCGCTACACACCGTGGGTGTTTTTCACCAAGGAAACGCCACAAGACCTTCTCAGCAGTCAACCAATCCTTGAAAAATCCCCAGTCTACTCCGGTCTCGGCGACCCCTGGGAACTGTACAACCAGAGTTCATTCCTTCGTCCGTTGCGGTTTAACACGCTACTCGCGCAACTGAGAGAACCGACTCGCCCACACCTACTGCTAGAACTGGCAATTGAACGCGGACGGTGGTCGCAACCCCAGGACGACCAGTCACACGACACTCTGACAGCTGAGGGCTACGCGCTTTTAGACCGGCACCTCCACTACGCCGGAGACATGAAGCTCAAAGAAGCCTCTGGGCTTCGCTGGGCAGACCCAAAGATGATGCGAAGCAGTATTAACTTATATCAAAATAAGAAAGTCCTGGGTAGTGCCGTTATGGACCACACGTCGTTTAAGGTGAGCGAGGTTCGAACGGCAAGAGGTATCCGGTATCACATCCGAGTGAATGTGAGAGGGGCGGTCATAGAGCGCTACGGCACCAACACGTTGGCTGAATTGGACAAGTCAGCTGCCGCCGAGATCGGCCGAGAAATTGAGTCCACCTACCTGAAGGGATTAGAGTATCACGTCGACGTATTCGGTCTTGAAGACCATTTGTACCGTCATCACCCCGATTGGTATGAGAGTCTTGGCCACGGAGACACCACTAGCCTTACCCCAAGTTCAATCGCTTCACTAGAGGTGAAAGTCAAGTTGACAACAGGGATGAGGACGTTGGAAGGACTGAAGACGGAAGCACAGTCCTGACCGCCGACAGCTTGACAACCGCGCACGCTGGCTAGTATTATATACCCCGTACCCTATATACCCTAAAGGGTATAAACAGGACAGGAGAGATGACTGCATGGCTGGCATTGAGAATATCTACCCGGTCGATGTATACGAGCGGCTGCACAGTGGAGATCAGCTGCTTGTCGTCGACGTTCGTGAAGCGAGTGAAGTTGCATACGGCAAAATCCCTGGAGCTAAGCATATTCCCCTGGGCGAACTGGCAGCTCGCGCTGGCGAACTTAACCGTGACGAGGAGACAGTTCTGGTGTGTCGAAGCGGAGGTCGAAGCGCCGCTGCGTGTGAATACCTCCATTCGATCGGTTTTAACAACATCAAAAATATGGTGGGCGGCATGAGTGGCTGGACCTGGCGGACGGAGTAGTCTCGCCAACACAAGAGGAGGATTGCTGAATGACTTGGGCATGGGTGGCATTGGTTGTCGTGGTGGTTGGCTTTTTCGTGTTGCGGATGCGGCCGGCGAAAGGTGTGATGTCCGTGACTGCGGCGGACATGAAACAGCTGATGAATGACAAACGTCAGACAGCAGGCATGCAGTTCATCGATGTTCGGGAACCAAGCGAATACCGCAGTGGTCACGCCCAAGGTTTTAAGAACATCCCGCTGGGTCAGCTCAAGAATCATTTGGGCGAGTTGAACCGTGATCAGCCAGTCGTCGTAATGTGCCACAGCGGCGCCCGGAGCACCCAGGCTGCACGTATGCTTGCGAAGCAGGGCTTTAAGGATGTTCGAAATGTCCGTGGCGGCATGATGGCATGGGGATCCCGGCGTTGACCTGTCCTTACCCTCTCGCCTGCGCGGGAGATATAATGGGCGGCAAGGGGGAGTAAACCGTGGAGTACAACGATGCGATGCGTCACCGCCTGCGCCGGATTGAGGGGCAGGTGCGCGGCGTCATCGGCATGATGGAACAAGAAAAAGAGTGTAAGGATGTAGTGACACAACTGTCCGCGATTCGTTCAGCGGTGGACAGAGTCATCATGTACGTAGTTGGACAAAATATGGAGCAGTGCATTCGGGAAGAAGTGACGGGTGGCGGCGGCAATGCTGACCAAGTCATTCGTGAAGCGATTGAACTGCTTATGAAATCTCGCTAGAGAAGGGTGAACAATGGCATCCATTAAGGTGACAGACAAGGACTTTCAGAGTGTGATTCAAAGCGATAAGCCTGTACTCGTTGACTTCTGGGCGGCGTGGTGTGGACCATGCGTCATGATGGCACCGGTCTTAGAGGAGTTATCCGAAGAGGAAAGCGAACATCTCACCGTCGCAAAACTGAACGTTGACGAAAACCCGCGAACTGCGTCTGCGTACGGCATCATGAGCATTCCGACAATGATGGTGTTCAAGAACGGTAAACCAATTCAGCAGTTGGTTGGTTTTATGCCAAAACAGGTGCTCCGGAGTCGTTTGAAAGGCGTGCTCTAATTCTCGAGGAGGGCTTGCGATGACGAATCTTTTTCACTATAGCAAGGCGTCGGACAAGGGTGTAGACGAGGTCGTTGAAGCCCTTCGAGGCGCACTGGCTGAGCGCAAGTTTGGTGTCCTGTGGCAACTGGATATGACTCAGACACTGCAGGGAAAGGGCTTTGATTTCAAACAGCCCTACCGCATCCTCGAGGTTTGCAACCCATTCGAGGCAAATGGTGTCCTGACGCAGAATCCACTGGTTGGATACTTTCTGCCCTGCAAAATCGTCGTCTACGAAGATGAGGGCAAAACGCAGATCGGGTTGCCTTTACCGACGCTCCTCATCGACATGGTTGGAGATGACAAGTTGCGTGAAACTGCAGAACGCATCGAGGCGACTTTGAAGTCCGCAGTGGACGACGCTGCAAAAGATGAATAACGGTTCAAAATCAAGAGATACGCAGGAACAAAAGTCATGATGCCGCTGCCGAGGCTTTCGGCGGCGGTATTTTCATGTCACACGCCTCCATAAGATCGAGTATGAAGAAGGTATGTGTTTGCCGGGTCCTGTGATAGACTGCCAACAAGGGACAAACTGTGGTCATACCTGACGAGACAAGTATCAGACCGGCTGGGGGAGATTGAATGGCGCTTGTTACGCCAGCGCAAGAATATAACGATGCATCCATCCATGTCCTCGAAGGCCTGGAAGCCATCCGTAAGCGTCCCGGCATGTACGTTGGCGGTACTGGCGTACAGGGGTTCCATCACCTGTTTAAAGAGGTCATTGACAACGCAGTGGATGAGGCACTTGCCGGGTACTGCGACTGGATAGACGTGACGATCCACGAAGACCAAAGCCTGGGTGTGCAGGACAACGGGCGAGGGATCCCGTTTGGCATACATGAAACCGGTAAGCGCACAGTTGAGGTTGCGATGACCGTGCCGCACAGCGGTGGAAAGTTTGGCGACAAGGACAGCGGCTACACGGTGTCCGGCGGGCTACACGGCGTCGGCTT
This sequence comes from Bacillota bacterium, assembly GCA_021816665.1. Classification (GTDB taxonomy): domain Bacteria; phylum Bacillota; class Bacilli; order Alicyclobacillales; family Alicyclobacillaceae; genus Alicyclobacillus_L. Next base: position 10,039 of record JAKAXI010000004.1, read on the forward strand.
GACAGCGGTAAACGCGCTCTCGAAGTGGACTCAGGTGACTATCTGGCGGGATGGGCAGCGTTACGAACAAACCTACCGCAGCGGCCCAACTGATGACGGCAAGCGAATTCGCATTGGCGAACCGGATCAGCCGACGATTGCGAAAGACACGACGCACGCGCGGGGAACCTTGATTCGGTTTCTTCCGGACAGCGAAGTGTTTGGTCACCTGCACTTCCAAGTTGGCATCGTCGAGGAACGGATCCGAATGATGGCCTACCTCAACCCGGGACTGACCATCACCTTGACGGATCTGCGTACGAGTGACGAGCGCCGGGTGTTTAGCTTCGAGGGCGGGTTATCTGCCTTTGTCGACTTTCTCAATGAAGGGAAAAAGACTTTACATACACCGGCCTCTTTTTCCGGGACTTCCGGGGACATTACGGTCGATATCGGCCTACAGTATACGGACGGGTACGCTGAGACGCTCGCGAGTTTTGTCAACTGTATTCCGACGAAGAGCGGTGGTACACACGTCCGTGGCTTTAAAGCAGCCTTCACGCGCACGTGCAACGACTACGCAAAGACGAACGGCCTGTTAAAACCAGGCCAGGACAACCTCGAGGGAGACTTGTTGCGCGAAGGTATGACTTGTGTGTTGTCGATCCGAATCCCCAATCCGGAGTTCATTGGTCAGACGAAGGACGAACTTTCGAACAAGGAAGTTCAGAACATCGTCAGCACCATCGTGACTGAGCAGCTCGGTGCTTACCTTGACCAAAACCGCGAGTTTGCGACCAATCTCATCCAGCGCGCCATTCTCTCGAAACGCGCGCGAGATGCTGCCAAGAAGGCCGCTGAAGACGTCCGTACAGGCAGAGATAAAAAGGACAAAAACGGCCGTCGCAAAGTCCTGGTGGAGAAGCTCACACCGCCGCAGAGTCACGATTACGAGAAAAACGAACTGTTCATCGTCGAGGGAGACTCAGCAGGTGGTTCTGCCAAACAAGGTCGAGACTTCCGCCACCACGGCATCCTGCCGCTGCGCGGCAAGTCCTTGAACGTCGAGAAGGAGACCGACCTCGCGAAGATCTTGAAGAACGCCGAGATCGCGGCGATCGTCGACTCCATTGGGGCTGGGATTGGGTCATCGTTCGACTTGTCGCAAGCCAAGTACGGCAAAGTCATTATCATGAGCGATGCTGACCCGGACGGTGGGCACATTCAGTCGCTCCTGATCACGCTCTTCTACAGCTACATGCGTCCGCTCGTCGAAGCTGGGCGTCTGTACGTCGCCATGCCGCCGCTCTATAAACTGACCTATCAGTCAGGCAAGGGGAAATCCAAGCAGCAGGAAATCGTGTACTGCTGGACCGACGATGAATTGGACGATTTGCGCCGCGACCTCGCGAAACAGAAGGTGTCTTTTGAACTGCAGCGGTACAAGGGACTTGGTGAGATGAACCCGGATCAACTGTGGGAGACCACGATGAACCCGGAGACGCGCACGTTGATTCAGGTCGATGTGAACGACCCGAGCATCGCGGAGCGCCGCATCACGACACTGATGGGCAGTAACTCTGACCTGCGCAAGCAGTGGCTGTACGAAAACATCGACTTTGACTCGTACGAAGAATAAATCGGTGAATAGGCCGCAGGCCGCGAGGGTACCTGAGTTCGCCAGGTACCCTGTTCGGCCAACTGAAAAGGGGAGACCTGAATGACAGAAAAGACCTTGCAGACCGACATCGCGGAACTGCTCGGGGACCGCTTTGGGCGGTACTCTAAATACACAATTCAACACCGCGCCATCCCGGATGCCCGAGACGGACTGAAACCCGTGCAACGGCGCATTCTGTACGCGATGTATATGGCGGGGAACACGCCGGACAAAGGTTACCGCAAGTCTGCCAAAACCGTCGGCGACGTCATGGGTAACTTCCACCCGCACGGCGATACCTCAATCTACGACGCGATGGTGCACATGGCGCAGCCGTTCAAAACGAACGAGCCGATGATCGACGGGCACGGGAACTGGGGTTCGATCGACCGCGATCCACCAGCCGCCATGCGCTACACCGAAGCGCGGTTGTCTGCATACGCAATTGAGCTACTTACGGACATCCGCAAAGACACGGTTCGCATGATCCCGAACTTTGACGAGACGACCGATGAGCCGATGGTGCTTCCTGCCAGGCTGCCAAACCTGCTCATCAACGGTGCATCTGGCATTGCGAGTGGCTTTGCGACGAACATCCCGTCGCACAACCCGAAGGATGTCGTTGAAGCGTGTATTGCCTATCTGAAAAACAGCGATATCTCGAACGAAGCGCTGATCGATATCGTGCAGGCCCCAGACTTCCCGACGGGCTGCGAAGTGATGGATGAGAAGGGCATTCGCGCGATGTACACGACAGGCTCGGGCAGTTTTATGATGTCGGCGCGGCTCGAGGTTGAGCACCCGAAAAAGGGCAACCCCCAGCTTGTCTTCTCGCACCTTCCCTACAACGCAGTGAAACAGCAGATTGTCATTGCGCTGCAGGAAATTGTCCTCAACCGTGACATTGAAGGCATTGTCGAAGTCCGGGATGAGACGGACCGCAAACACGGAATGACGGGCGCTCGCATCGTCGTGGAACTGAAGAAGGGGCTGTCGGACGATCAAGTTGACTCGATCGTCGCGTACCTGTACAAAAACACAGACCTGATGTCTCGCTATGCGGCGAACATGACCGCGATCGTGGACGGGCGGCCAGAGAAACTCGATCTGAAGAAGTTTGTCGCGGCCTACGTCGAACACCAGCGCGACGTCATCCGGCGGCGCACGCAGTTTGACCTCGACCGCGCCAAAGAGCGGTTTCACATCGTCGAGGGCTACATTAAGGCGCTGCAAAGCCTCGACGAAGTGATTCGGATCATCCGCGAGTCGCAGGACCGCAAAGACGCGGTCGAACAGTTGACGAGCCGCATTGAACTGACCGAGATCCAAGCGAACGCAATTCTCGACCTGCGCCTGTACCGCCTGACGAACCTCGAAGTGGCAAGCTTCCAGAAGGAGTGGGAAGAACTGAAGAAGACGATCGCAAAGCTCGAGAGCATTCTCGCGAGCCCAAAGCTGCTCGACAAGGTGATTTCGACTGAGTTGAGCGACTTCGTCAAGCCATATACGCACGAACGTCGTTCACCGATTAAGGCGGAAGTGGTCGAACTCAACGTCGACGTCGCGATGACGATCCCGGAAGAAGAGGTCTACGTGGTTTTGACCAAAAACGGCTATATTCGTCGACTCAGTAAACGCGCCTACATGGGCGTTGAGCGCATCGACTCGATGAGTCTTAAACTCGGTGACAGCGTCCAACTGACACTTCTGGTCAAGACTACGGACACGCTGCTCTTGTTCACGACCGGGGGTGTCTATTACTCTTTACTCGCGTATAAGATCCCAGAGGGGCGCTGGAAAGACGAAGGCAGTCCACTGCACACAGTGGTGCCATTCGGGACGGGAGAGACAATCGCAGACATTGTGGCGGTCGCCGACTTTAACGCCGAGAAGTCAGTGTGCTTCGTGACTGCACTCGGACTTGTCAAAAAAACGACGCTGAAGGAGTACCAGACAGACCGCTCTGTGGCTGTGAAAGCACTGAAACTGAAGGAAGGCGACGAGGTTGCGACAGTGTTCCTGACGGACGGCGACGACCGCATTGTAGCGCTGACCGAACGTGGGTATGTCGGTCTCTATACCCAAGAGGACATTGGCGACATTGGCAAAAACGCATCTGGTTCGAAACTGATTGTCCTGTCGAAGAACGACCGGGTGTTGCAAGCCTCTGCAGTTCACCGGGAAAAGCCGTTCTACGTTGTGCTGTTTGAGTCGCACGGTTACTTCAGGACGGTGTACTCACAGCGGATCCCGATCAAACACCGGGGCAGCAAGGGTACTCCCGCATGGAAAGGACTAGGCGCGGACGACAGAGTCGTACTTGGCGTCGCACTCGAGGCGACTCCGGGTGATACGTTGCAAGGCGCGTACGTCGTGAACGGACAGGTCATTACGCCATTCGCGATCGACGTGAAACCTACGCCTGCGGAACCGGCGTTGTACGCGCCGCTCGACCTCCAGTCCGTTGTGACCGATGTCATCTTAATGCCGAAAAAGTAAGGAGTGTTACGCATGCATGAGGCAGCAAAGCGGTTAAATGAGGTGCTTGAGCAGAACGTTCCACACGTGTACGAGATGCTGTCTGAGTTAGGGCGGGCGTTGTTCTTTCCGAAGGAAGGGATACTCAACCAGTCTGCAGAGGCGAAGGCGAAAGCAAAGCGTTTCAACGCCACCATCGGAATTGCCTTGGAAGATGGAGTGCCGATGCACCTCGATGTCATTCAGTCCCACCTTGCAGACTTTTCGCCAAACGACTTGTACAACTACGCGCCGCCGGCTGGAAAGCCTGAGCTGCGTTCGCTGTGGCGCGAGAAGTTGCTGGAAGAGAACCCGTCCATGCAGGGAAAGCACTTCGGGAATCCGATTGCGACGAACGCGCTCACGCATGGCCTTTCGATTGTCGCTGACCTGTTCGCAGATGCAGGCGATGCCGTCATCCTGCCCGATAAGAACTGGGAGAACTACGAGCTGACGTTTGGCGTGCGGCGGGGGGCCCGAATGGTGACGTACCCGCTGTACGACGCATCGGGATCGTTCAATGCTGCTGGCCTCGAGCAGGCAATCCTCAGCCAGAAGGACCGCGGCAAAGCGATCGTCCTGCTCAACTTCCCGAACAACCCGACTGGCTACACACCGAGTATCGAAGAGGGCGATGCAATCGTTGCCGCGATCGAAAGCGGGGCCAAGGCGGGGGTAAACGTCGTTGCAGTCACAGACGACGCGTACTTCTTCCTGTTCTTCGAGGAGTCGCTGAAAGAGTCTCTGTTCGGCAAGCTGTGCGACCTGCACCCGCGCATTCTGCCTGTCAAAGTCGACGGCGCGACGAAGGAGGAGTTTGTCTGGGGCTTTCGCGTCGGCTTTCTCACCTTTGGCGCAGAGTCTGACCAGGCCCTCGCAGCCCTCGAGCAAAAAGCGATGGGCATTATCCGGTCGACCATTTCTTCGGGTTCGCACCCGTCGCAGACGTTCGTTCTGAAGGCCCTGCAAGCTCCTGAGTTCAAGCAGCAGAAGCAGGAGAAGTTCGAGATCATGAAAGGCCGAGCCAACCGCGTCAAGACGGTGCTCGACAGCGGGCGCTTTGATGAGGCGTGGCGCTATTACCCGTTCAACTCTGGCTACTTCATGTGTCTCGAGCTAAAGCGCGTGAAGGCGGAGGAGCTACGCGTCGCGCTGCTCGAGCGGCAGGGCATCGGGACGATCGCGCTCGGTCAACACGACCTGCGCATCGCCTTCTCATGCATCGAGGAACCGGACATTGAGGCGCTCTTCGACGCGATTTACGAAACCGAGCGGGAACTGGCGGGATCGACTCAAAACTGAGTGCGCTTCGCACCACCGCATGCGGCTCGTGCGGCTCGTGCGGCTCGTGCGGCTCGTGCGGCCGGCTAGCCTCTCGCGCCGCTGGCCTACCCACTTCCCCTTCACACGGCAGGTTTTGCGCCACACAGGACATACTGTGTGCAGCTACCGAACCGGATGGAGGGAACGCCATGCCTCACGTCACTGTCGCGCCAGGCGTATCAGTCTCGTACCGCGTGTACGGGTCGGGTACGCCTGTTTTGTTCGTGCCGCCGCCAGGCGTTGGGTCTGCGGTGTTTCGGCGTCAGGTACAAGGGTTGTCACCGCACTGTCAGGTGATTGTGTTTGAACTTCGAGGTCACGGGGGTAGCACAGCTTCCCCAGTCCCGCTCACTTACCCAGTAGTTGCGTCCGACATCCGGGCGATCCTCGACGACCTAAACCTCCACAAATCGTATCTGTGCGGTTATTCGATGGGAGCATCGGTCGTGTTTGAGTTCATCCGCTCGTTTCCTGACCGCGTGCAGGGCGGTATTGCACTCTCCGGCTTCTCTGAAGCGACCGACTGGCGGATTCGGGCCGAGATCACCAGCGCCATCGCCTGTGCACGGTTGCCGAGCATGGACACTCTTGGCTTGGCACTTGCCGCCGCGAACGCCGACGACGCGCGGTCGTTCTCACTGATGTATCGCACGGCCCGCCACGCGAACAAAGACGACGTGACGAACTTGTTTGCATATGCACTCGAGTACAACTGCAGCGACGCTCTGCCTTCGTTTGGAGTACCTATGCAGTTGATGTTCGGAGCGGAAGACGGTCGCCTGCGGCGCTACGCTGAGATTCTTCGCGCGGGATTACCACGCACAGAAGTGGTGTATATTGTCAAGGCCCGTCATCAGATCCCGATGAAATTCGCAACTGCAGTGAACGAACGCATCCTCGACTTTGTGCTGCACCGCGAGAGGGGGGCCGGGTTCAGTGAAACCCTACTCACGAGCGATACGGACGCGCATCAGTTCTTGCGATGAACGCGCAGTTGGTTCGCTACCTCGATTAAAACGGTTCTCCTCGTCAGAAGACCGTAAAAGCGATCTTGTTCATCCACGACACAGAGAAACGAGCGGTTGATCAAGAGGTCGATTGCACGCTGAAAGCTGACTGTCGGCTTGATCAGTGGAGCGGAAGTGTCCGCCACTTGCTCCACGGTTGTTTCGGACAATTTTGCGATATTCATCTGGTCCACTTCGAGGATGGCTTCCAGAATGTTGGTTTTGCTCACAGTACCGTACACCGATTCGTGGAGGCCGAGGACGGGTACGGCGGAGTAACCGGATTTAATGAGCACCAGCAGGGCGTGCTCCAGTGTGTTGTAGGTGTATACGCAGGCCACATTTTTCCCGGGTGTGACCAGGGAGTCAACTTGATTCGGCAACATGGCAAACTGAAAATCAGAATCCGTCTCGGGCGTATGGACAGTGTCCTTCATGTCGCACCTCATCAGTAATCAGGGTTTTCACAAGTCAAGCCACAAGCAACCACCTTAGGTCAAGGGGTACGCAAGTTAGAGTGCGCAAGTTAGAGAGTTCGGCCACGCACATCAGATTGCAGTTAGAGCGAAAGTTAGAGCACAAGTTAGAGCAAAAGTTAGAGCACAAGTTAGAGCACAAGTCTAGGTACGCAGGCTTGGGGCGTACGAAGAGCCAAGGTTGGAGCGCAAGCAGGAGTTCATGGATACCTCTATCATACCGATTTTCCAAAACGGCGCTAGGTCAAGTCGCACCATCTTTATAACTCGCTGCGCACGTTCTTTTCGCAACCGCAAACTATTCGACACATGCAGTGTTTTTTTGACGAAATTTCAAGGAAAGCCTGATAGTCTGCAAATGCGCCTGTATCACAGGTTCCCCTTTGGATTGACAGTGGCGAGACAGACAGCCTCTGTCTTTTTTTGTTCGCGGGGGGCAGAGAACGCGCCGTTCGACTGGTTCAGGCATTGTGACATCAGGGCAGAATAGTACGATGCGGCAGGGGTGGCGCTGGGTTGGCGCAGGAGAGCGAGATGCGGCGCCGATAACGCCAAAATGGCGCAATGAGCGGAGGCCGCGGGTGAGGTAGCGCCATATTGGCGCAGGAGAGCGGGATCCGGCGACGATATCGCCAAAATGGCGCAATGAGCGGAGGGCCCGGGTGAGGTAGCGCCATATTGGCGCAGGAG
>JAKAXI010000268.1 GCA_021816665.1 Bacillota bacterium
CCGCATCGAACTCAGCGAACAGAGGGTGGCTCAGGTCGTCTGCACGGACTGTCTAGACCTACACCTTCACGACTGATCCCGGTACCTCCCGACCCGTTGTGTACCAAAGGGGTGACCTGCCGGCATCTCTGCCGCACAAGTCACCCCTTTCGCATCCCACCAGTTGCGCACCCATCCCAATTGACCCTCAACTGATTCGCCCGCGATTTACAGAACCACCTCAAGCAGGTTCAACCGTTTGCTCGTTACGGCTTCATCGAGTGCCGTTTTGAATCCATCAATTGAGTCGACCCGTCGGTGGTCGACGCCGAAACTCGCAGCGAACAGTGCGAAATCCGGGTTCGTGTAAGAGATGTGCGTCACGGCTAGCCCTGCATCGCGTTGTTTTTTCGCGATCAAGCTGTATTGCCCGTCGTTGAACACAATCACGGTAAACGGCACGCCGAGGCGGTGCGCAGTCTCCAACTCCTGCGCATTCATGAGAAAGCCGCCGTCGCCTGACACCACCACGACTGGGTCGGTCGGGTGCGCCAGTTTGGCCCCAATGGCTCCCGGCAACGAGCCGCCCATCGAGGCGAGTCCGTTGTAGATGATCGTTCGCGCTGGGAGTTTCGGCTGGTACCACCGCGAGACCCACACTTTGTGCAGGCCGACGTCCGAGATCACGACGGTCTCCCGCGGCAGTCGCTCCGACAGGTGCCACATGATTTGACGTGGCAGCGCCTCTTCGGTGGACGGTAGACTGCGCAGTTCTTCGAGCCTGCGCGACCGGATGTCTGCGTGTGCCGACGGACCGGTACGCGGCTGCAGCATGCCTGCGAGCATGCGCAGCATCTCGCGCAAGTCACCGACAAGTTCAAGCTGCACAGGGAAGTGTTCGTCGGTCTCAGCCGGGATGGAGTGCAAGTACAGCACCCGGCGGGTCGAGTCGTCGTTCCAGTTTGCGGGGTCGTACTCGACGAGGTCAAAACCGACGGCAATCACCAAATCTGCCTCCTGCAGGGGGCGCAGACCAGGCGCATACGGTGTGCCGCCAACCGTAAACAGATTCTGCAGGTGGTCAAACGGCAAAATTCCTTTGGCCATAAAAGTGTTGGTCAGTGGCAATCGACTCGTCTCGACGAAGCTCTGCAGCGCTTCCCACGCGCGCGAGCGGATCACGCCGTTGCCAGCGAGAATGACGGGGCGACTCGCCTCTTCAATAAGCCGTGCGGCTTCAAGCAATGCACGGTCGTCGGGTCGGACCGTCGCGGCAACAGCGGCAGGAAGCGGGCGCAGCGCCGCCACCTGTTCCTTCGCCACGTCTTCGGGCAGTTGCAGGTGCACCGCGCCCGGACTGCCCTCTGTGGTCAGGCGAAAGGCCTTACGCACCATTTCTGGGATGGTAGTCGGGTCCATCACGGCGCGGTTGTATTTCGTAATGCCCTCAAACTGCTGCAGCGTATCTACGTTCTGATGTGATTCTTTGTGCAGACGCGTAAGTTCCGCCTGCCCGGTAATCGCGACGAGTGGCACGCGGTCGAGGTGCGCGTTCGCGACACCTGTGATGAGGTTTGTAGCTCCTGGCCCAAGTGTCGCCAAACATACGCCAGGTTTGCCTGTAATACGACCGTAGGCGTCCGCCATAAAGGCAGCCGCCTGCTCGTGACGCGTGACCACAAATTGAATCGATGACCGAGATAGAGAGTCCATCAGGTCAATGTTCTCTTCACCCGGAATCCCGAAAATGTATTCGACGCCTTCTGCCTCCAGACATCTTACGAACAGATCGCTTGCCTTCAACAGTCACAGCCCCTCTCTCCACGCGACTGGTTTCCTCTTGAGTATGGCGGAAACCATCCGTAGTTCGCAAATCAGAGGAGATCTGTAATCAAGCTGGAAAAACCCATAGGTGCATGGCCACTAGCGCTGCGACACCTGGGATGCCAAGGAAACCGGCTGTCAGGGCGGTCATGGCGTTGAGCGGCAAGTGGTAGTGAAAGTACTGCCCGACCCAGTTCACGGCGAGTACAAATGCCAGGCCTAGTACCACGCTTTTTGCCAGCCGCCAAGCGATGCGGCCTGGATACTGCACGATTTGGGTCATGGCAAACAGCGCGGCTGCAGCGATGACAGCCCACCAAACCCACGACAGGTGAAGTCCATGAAGCATGTCCACCGCACCTCCTTTTCCGTTGTCAGTCTTCTTCGTACCAGCCCCAGTTCACTCCGTCGACCGAGATCGACAGGCGTTTTGCCATCTGAAACAGGTAGTTGAACCGTTTCTCAGCAGCGCCAAGGCGAAACACAATGTGGTCAACCAAGAGGGGGTCTGTCACCGTGTCGAACTGTCTGCGGGCCGTTACGACCTCGTCGCGAGCGCGCCGAAGCTCTTGAACAAACTGCGCTACTTCGAGGTCAGTGAACGACTGCAGATCGGAAAAAGGCAGTTCACCGACAATATGGGTATGCGGGGTGCGCTCTGGGTCTGGCAATGCAGGCATCTCGCGAGAAGTCACTGTCTATCGTCCTCCCCGTCCTTCGGAATAGTACATCTTAGTCGGGGGAGGACAAGTTTATGAACACATTCGATAGTCTACAGAGAAACTGCATGTGTGAAACGAGGTGTCAGTCGCATGGGTCAACAGAGGGTTATAGCTCGCGGCGGCCTTCAAACGCCTTGGCGAGCGTGACTTCGTCTGCGTATTCGAGGTCGCCGCCGATCGGCAGTCCGTGGGCAATGCGTGTCACCGTGATCGCGAACGGTTTCAGGAGGCGGGCAATGTACATCGCCGTCGCTTCCCCTTCGACATTCGGGTTGGTGGCAAGGACCACCTCAGTGATGTTTGACTCGTTCAGTCGGTGCAGCAGTTCACGAATCCGAATGTCGTTCGGGCCAATCCCTTCCATCGGTGAGATGGCGCCGTGCAGGACGTGATAGATTCCACGGAATTCATGTGTGCGCTCAAGCGCCATGACATCTTTGGCGTCCTGCACGACACAGAGCAGGCTCTGATCCCGCGATGTGTCGGCGCAAATGGAACAGGGACTCGTCTCCGTGATGTTGCAACAGACGGAGCACTCCGTCAGCTTCGTCTTGACGTCGCCGAGGGCACGCGCAAACTGCCTGACGTCGTCAATGGGCATACCCATGACGTGGAAAGCGAGGCGAGCTGCGGTCTTTGGCCCGATGCCGGGCAGTTTCATAAACTGTTCAATGAGCCGACTGATGGGCTCCGGGTAACCCCACATTGCTAAAATAACCCAGGCATGTTTAACCCGCGGGTGTATTTGCCAAGCTCAGTTTCGGTCAGTTCATCAACCTGCTTGAGCGCGTCGGCGATGGCTGCAAGCACCAGGTCTTGCAATGTCTCGACGTCATCTTTGTCGACGACTTCCGGGTCGATCGTTACTGCCTGCGCCTCGCGGTGACCGTTCATCTGCACGCGCACTGCACCACCACCGGCACTACCTTCGACAACCCGGTCCTTTAGCTCTTCCTGCGCTTTGGCTAAGTTCTCCTGCAGTTTTTTCGCCTGGCGCATCATCTGATTCATATTCTTCATGCCCATCTCGTCACTCTCCATCTTGAATTTCTACGACTTCTTTG
>JAKAXI010000269.1 GCA_021816665.1 Bacillota bacterium
TGGTCAACGTCGGCGCGATGAACGTGGCGTTGCCAGCGATTGCGCGACACTTTCATACGGGCGCGGCACTCAGCAACTGGATCTTGCTGTCCTTCATGCTCGTCAACACGGTTCTGATTCTGGTATTCGGCCAATTCTCCGACTCCTTTGGGAGGCGCAAGCTGTACCTGCTGGGTATGGCCATCTTTACGCTGGCGAGCTTCGCAGTCGGGTTTTCGCCCAATATCGGAACCTTTCTCGTCCTGCGTGTTTTGCAAGCCGCAGGTGGGGCGCTCGTGATCACTAACAACACGGCACTCATCACCGACGCCTTTCCGGAGAGCAAGTTAGGAACCGGGCTCAGCTTGAATGTCCTCATCAGCTCGGCGGCGCAACTCGTCGGTCCCGTTGTCGGCGGCGCGCTTGCGTCGAACCTCGGTTGGGAGTGGGTGTTCTGGGCGGGGGTGCCGATTGGCGTGATCGGCGTCGTCTGGGGGATGTTTGCTCTGCGAAAGTTGCCTTCCATCGGATCCGGCGCGAAGCTCGACTGGTGGGGTGGTATCATCACCTTGATCGGCACCAGTGGGTTTATCATCGCACTATCTGAGGGGACTTCGCTCGGTTGGGGCAGTCTGCTCGTCGTCAGCGGGTTTGTCTCTTTTGTCGTGCTTTTACCCCTCCTTTGGTGGGTGGAGAGGCGTGCAGAGACGCCGATGTTCGACCTCAGCCTATTTCGTGATCAGGCGTACTCGATGGCCAATATTGCGACGTTCCTCAACTCTTTCTCGCGGATCTCGGTCGTACTCCTGGTCAGCCTCTACCTGCAATCGGTGCTGCACGACAGCGCGTTTCGGGCAGGGCTGGTTGTGTTGCCGGTGACGATCGGGATCTTGCTAGCGTCGCCCGTGACAGGTGCGCTCAGCAACCGCCTGCCGGCGCGGATTCTCTCGACCGCGGGCCTCGCGCTTAGCGCGATCGGACTGATTCTGCTCGTGTTCGGGCTGCGTCCGCACTTGTTGTTTACGCTAAACGCCATCGGTATGGGTTTGGTTGGATTTGGATCTGGTATCTTCCTGACTCCAAACACCCGCTCCATCATGCTCTCGGTACCGCAGGAGCGCCGCGGGTTTGCCAACGGGCTGCGCTCGATGCTGCAGAATATGGGCCAGGTGTTCAGCACCGCGATCAGCCTCACCATCGTCACCGCCATGCTCCCACGGCGGCTGCAGGACGCCGTCTACGTGGGGATGAGCGCACCGTTCAGTGCGCACGACTTACACCTGCTCACGGTCGGATATCGCTATGCGATGTTGGTGTTGCTGCTGGCGACGCTACTCAGCATGGTGGCGTCGTCGCTGCGGGGCAAACCGGCACAGGTGGCTTGAATCGCGGGACAACGCCGCGTGATTGGCCAGGAGATGCGCGCATTGCGACCTACTTGTCTGCCATTCGTTGACACACCGCACACCATTCGAGATGATGACGTCGAGGTGATCGGAAGATGACAGAACTGTTTGGACCGAAAGGGCTGATGGAAGTCGTCGAATCCGGCCGCATCCCGCCGAACTGCGATGTGACCCTGCAAATGAAGCCGACTTTCGCTGCTGGCGGCGTAGCCCGGGGTGAGTGGATGATTGACGAGAAGTTCGTCAACGGCATCGGCGTCTGCATGGGGGGCTATCTGGCGGCAGCTACGGATACGATGATGGCGTACGCGATCGCCAGTCAGATCCCGGATGGACAGTCGTTTTCCACGATCGATTTACATACGACGTTCCACCGTCCGGCGTTTGTCGGGACGGCTGAGGTCGAAGCGAGGGTCGAGCGACTCGGACGGCAGGTGGCCTATCTGACGGCGGACGTGACGCAGAACGGGAAGAAAGTTGCCAGCGCCGTGTCTTCTGTGATGATCTTTTCCAACCCGGAGGAGCGATGAGGATGTCAGACGAAGGTCGCGAGTCGCTTGAGTACAATGTCGAGTCGACTGTGCATACCGACTTTCGCGAGGAGCTGTCCTACACCTCGTACTTGCAGCTCGACCGGATCTTGAACAGCCAGACGCGCCAGTCCGGCCACCATGATGAGATGCTCTTTATCATCATTCACCAGGCGAGCGAGCTGTGGATGAAGCTCATCCTGCACGAGTTGTCCGCTGCCACAGCGGCTATCGATGCGGACAACCTCGAGCCAGCGTTTAAAATGCTTGCGCGAGTTGCGCGCGTCCAGGAGCAACTGATTCAGTCGTGGGGTGTGCTGTCGACTCTGACGCCAGCCGAGTACATGGAGTTTCGTGACTTGCTCGGGCACGCGTCGGGCTTTCAGTCGTACCAAAACCGACTGATCGAGTTTGGACTCGGCTACAAGCGCGCCTCGGTGCTGCCCGTGTATGTGCACGACCGGGATCTGCATGAACGGATGGAAAAGGCACTCGCACAACCGTCAATCTACGACGTTGCGATTGCTGTCCTCGCAAAGCGGGGCTTCGCCATTGACGCAGACTGCCTCGAGCGCGACTGGTCGCAGCCGTATCAAGCGAATGCGAGCGTGCAGGCTGCATGGCTGAAAGTCTACCGGAATGTTGAACAGCACTGGGACTTGTACGAGTTGGCTGAGAAGTTAGTGGACATCGAAGACCGCCAGCAACAGTGGCGCTTCAACCACATGAAGACGGTGGAGCGCATCATCGGTTACCGCATGGGAACGGGTGGCTCGTCTGGTGTCGGCTATCTGAAACAGGTGCTCGATCACCGGTTTTTTCCGGAACTGTGGCAGTTGCGGACTGAGTTGTAGAGGAGTAACGATACGTGAAAAGGAACGTCTTTCTGTTAGTCGCTGCGTTGTTTATTGCGTCACTGAATCTGCGACCGGCAATTAACTCGGTCGCTCCACTGCTCGGGACGATGAGCGCAGACTTAGGCATGTCCGCAGCGATTGCGAGTTTGCTCACGTCCATACCAGTGCTCTGCATGGGGGTCTTTTCACCGCTTGCCGCGAAGGCCAGTGGCAAATGGGGTATGGAACGTGTGATCGGTATCTCTCTGCTCGTGATTGGCGTCGGCACGGTGCTGCGTCTGTTTGCTCACTCGGTGGATGTATTACTGTTGACTGCTCTTGTCGCAGGTGGCGGGATCGCGTTTATCGGTCCGCTCCTGCCAGGCTTTATCAAGCTACACTTTCCAAACCACGTGCCTCCCTTAATTGCCGTCTATACCGTTGCTCTGACCCTCGGCGCTGCAGTCAGCACTTGGCTGTCGATACCTTTGCAACATAGTTTTCACTCGTGGCAAGGTTCACTCGCATTTTGGGCGGTGATTGCGTTTGTGGCAGCCGCCGTGTGGTGGCTGTTTGTTCAGGTTCTGATGAGGGCTCCCGCTTCCACACGGCCAGCAGGTGTGAGCGTAAAGCTACCTTGGGGGAGCGGTCGGGCCTGGCTGATCACGCTGTCCTTCGGTCTGATGGGCTTTTTGTTTTACTCGTTTACAGCGTGGTTGCCGCAAATCATCGAAGGAATGGGCTACTCCAAGTCCTATTCAGCAAATGCCCTCACCATCTTTGTTGCGATTCAGATTCCAGTCAGTTTGGTCCTCCCACTCGTA
>JAKAXI010000270.1 GCA_021816665.1 Bacillota bacterium
CCAGGGACAGCCCCACAGCCCCTGTATGAAACGCGATCGCGATCATGAACACCACAGTCTCCAGACCTTCCCTCCCTACCGTCAAAAATGCAATCCCGGCAATTGCCCACGTGGACCCAGCCGTCACGGCGTCTTCCATGCGGGCATTCAAGTGTTGTTTCATGTTCTTTCCCTGACGGTTCATCCAAAGAGTCATGTAAGTCAGGACACCACAAGCTATGAAATACGTGACACTCTCAATTCGTGTCTGTAAGGCTGAGCCGTCGTAATTGCGCAAGGTTTGAAAGACGACAACGCCACCCACCAGGGCGACGAAACACGCGGCAGCGACACCGATCCACACGTCTTTGAACCGGTCCCTGCGGCCAATTTGACGCAAGTAGGCGAGCATGATGGAACAGATCATAGATGCCTCTAAAGCCTCACGAAAAAATATCAAGAAAGCCCCCAGCACAGCACGCACTCCTCCCTCCGTAACCCCTTGGCCCCATAACAGGCCATGAGTCCTGCTGCCCAACAATCCTGACTACATAAGTCATCTTTTACACGTGCAGTATACGGATAGGATCACCAAACGTCAATAATTAGTTTTGCCTAATTAATAAAAAATTCTCGCATCTAGTCTCTGGAAATGTCTGTCCCGGCACACGGTCCAACCCGATATTAAGCAACATTTAATTTTCGACTTATTTCATCATAATTTTTCTTCTTTCAGCAGGAAAGAAATCTTTCTTCACGAATTTACATTTAGGGTGACAAATATGCACAAAACGGTGCTAAAGCAGGTCCTGGACGAAAACGGGCTGAAGCAGACGTGGGTGGCGAAGCGCGTGGGGGTGACTGCGCCTGCGCTCAATCTGATTGCGCATGGAAAAACGCTTCCAACTCTCCGCACTGCGCAGAGGATCGCACGACTCCTGCGGACCTCTGTTGACGACCTGTGGCCGCTTGAAGAGGAACTTCCAACAACAGGTGTTACCCGAGACGCCGACCCAACAAGAGGTAGTCCAACAGTATCTGGAGATGGGTGATGCAAGCATCAGCTAGAAACGGGGGTAAGGAGTATGTCGAGTGTCGAGACGGTTGCGCTAAACCCAGACAGGACGACGGGAAACGCAGAGGCAACCGATCCGTTGACTGAGGAAAACACGGAACAGAGCACTGCAGGGGTCGAGCGATATTTTGCTGAATTGTATGAAGGTCGCTCCAGCCGCGTGAAAGCGTCTGCCGCGGAGCAAACGCGTCAGCG
Organism: Bacillota bacterium; assembly: GCA_021816665.1. Taxonomy (GTDB): domain Bacteria; phylum Bacillota; class Bacilli; order Alicyclobacillales; family Alicyclobacillaceae; genus Alicyclobacillus_L. The sequence goes on from JAKAXI010000270.1 coordinate 1,250, forward strand.
CAGAATGACCCTCTTGGCCATCGCTCTGTGCACAGCGGCGCTGTGGGGGCTAGCTTCTCAAGGCGCACAAGTCGCGCGACTGAATCAGAGTGTCAGTTTGTTGCAGTCTCGAGTTACAGCAACCCAGAGTGCGAACGCATCGCTGTACAGTGAAATGAATCAACTCACCTCTGCACAGCATATTTTGAGCCTAGCAAAACAGTTGCATTTGAAATACGCGACAGTAACACTCGAGGTCCCCTTGAAGCCTTGAGGAGGCGCACAAGTGAAGCGAACCCGGTCCAGCAAGCTCGGACAGCCGGCTGACAGACCTGGCCACGTAGAACATCCGCGGCGGCGAAGAGCGACGTTGCCAATCTTGCTCGTTCTCGTCGTCGCGGCAGCCATTGGGTTTGACGTCTGGAGCGGACAGCGAACGTTTCACGTCTTCGGACAGAATATCCCGGTTGCCACCGTTGAAAGCATTGTGGTCAAGCCCGGGCAGACTCGCGGTGTCCGCGCACCCATTTCGACGCGTGGCACGGTGACACAACGCGGGCAAATCCTTCAACTGCTCAATTTACTCAGTCAGGCAAGACCATGGAGAGAACGTGTACCGTCGACGACACAAACCCCAACTTTCCTCGTGTACATCCACATTCACAATCAGCGCTCCGTCGTATGCACTCTGTACCGCACGCATCAGTTTCCTCTTCGTATGATCGCGCTCGTCTCCCAACATACGTACCTCACCCCAAGTGCGCTTGCTCGCGTCTTACAGGCGCTTGTTCACTAGGGTCGCCACGCCAGCGAATGCGCAAGCTCGCGGCGCACGTGATATGATAGATCCACCGTACACGTTAAAGAACGGCAGAGGAACGGGGGCGGTGGATTGAACGCAGGGCGTACAGCACTCATTACAGGCGGCAGCAGTGGTATCGGCGAAGCCTACGCAGCACACTTTCTACAGACTGGCGGTCGAGTTGCATTACTCGGCCGGTCGCCCGAAAAGTTGGAGCAAGCGACTCGTCGCCTCGCCAGTGACTTGGGTTGGACGACAGACGAGGCTGACACCCACATACGTCGGTACAGTGCTGACGTGCGTGACGCTGACCAGGCAGACACTGTGGTCAGCGACGTGATCCATGCATACGGCCACCTGGATGTTCTCGTGAACAACGCCGCGGGTAATTTTCCATGCCGCGCTGAGGATTTGTCTACAAACGGTTGGAATGCGGTCGTTCAGATTGTCCTCAATGGCACTTTCTTTTACTCTCGGGCGTTTGGTCGGGCTCTGATCGCGGCCAAGCTTCCGGGCGTCATATTGAACGTCGTCGCATCCTACGCATGGACTGGCGGCCCCATGGTTGTTCATTCTGCAGCAGCAAAAGCCGGCGTCGTTGCTATGACGAAGACACTGGCAGTGGAATGGGCAGAACACCAAATCCGCGTCAACGCGATTGCACCTGGGCCGATTGCCGACACTGGAGCCGTAACACAGTTGTGGCCGACCGAGACAGCGTATCAGCAGGTGTTGGAGAGTATCCCCGCCGGCAGGTTGGGGACAAAAGAAGAAGTGGCACGGGCGATGGGGTGGCTGACCTCTGCAGAGAACACGTACCTAACTGGGGAAATCCTTGTGCTAGATGGCGGACGAAGCTTGGGAAAAGCCGCCTTCTCACCCACGCGGCCTTCGCCAAAATCAACCACACTATGACCTGCCCGCAAAGTGAACGGGCAGTTCATCTTACTGTAGGAGTGACGCGAGACCGATGACGTTGAAGGCCGTTTGGCGCAAGCGCCTCACCTCACATGTATCCACAGTATTTCTGCTTGCCGTGGCGACTGCACTCGCCTACCCTACTTGGTTGTCAAGCGAACCGATGGCCCTCGACGATTTGCAGCAGTTGAATGCCCCCCAACGCGGCCTGTTGGCGTGGTTTTACCAGCACGGCCACCTGCCGCTTTGGAACCCGTTCAATTTTGCTGGGCAGCCCTTTCTCGCTGCAGGGCAATCCGGACCTTTTTATTTGCCAAACGTAGTGTTCTTACTCCTCCCCTTGCCAACCGCGATGAAGGTCTCGTATTTGTTCCACGAATTGCTCGGTTCCATCGGAATGTACGCGTTACTCTGGCGTGTGACCAAACATAAGCTGGCGAGTTTCGCAGGGGCCCTCGCGTTCATCACATGCGGGTTTTTGCTCGGTCACGAAATTCACACCCAAATGTTTGACGCGTTCACGTGGATCCCGTTGTGCCTTCTCTTTTTGCAACGCATTCTCGATCGGCCGACCCGATTCAACATCGGTCTCTTCGCAGTGTTCTTCGCCATG
>JAKAXI010000271.1 GCA_021816665.1 Bacillota bacterium
CTGATGCAGGTGATTGAGGAAATCGAAGACGTCTTCCTCGGCATGGGCTTCACCATCGCAGAAGGACCGGAAGTGGAGACGGACACCTACAACTTCGAGATGCTGAACATCCCGAAAGACCACCCGGCGCGCGACATGCAGGACACCTTTTACCTGACGGAAGAACTGTTGCTGCGGACGCACACGTCCCCGATGCAGGTGCGGACGCTGGAACAGATGCGGCCAAACGCGCCAGTGAAGGTGATTGTGCCGGGCCGCGTGTACCGCCGCGATGAGGACGACGCGACGCACTCTCACGCGTTTACGCAGATTGAGGGTCTCGTCGTGGACGAAGGGGTTCGCATGAGCGACCTCAAAGGCATTCTCGAACAGTTTGCCCGCGCGATCTTCGGACCTGACCAGGCAGTCCGTCTGCGCCCGAGTTTCTTCCCATTTACGGAACCGAGCGCCGAAGTGGACGTCCGCTGCATTAACTGCGGCGGCAAAGGTTGCCGCGTTTGCAAAGACACCGGTTGGATCGAGATCTTGGGCTCAGGTATGGTCCATCCCAACGTGCTTGATGCAGCTGGGTACGACAGCAAGCGCTTCAGTGGATTTGCGTTTGGCATGGGACCTGAGCGGATCGCGATGCTCAAGTACGGGATCGACGACATTCGTTTGTTGTACCAAAACGACTTGCGGCTGCTCAAGCAGTTTACGCGTGTGATGTGAGGGGGACGGCTAAGTGAAGGTATCTATACAGTGGTTGAATGAGTACGTCGACGTTTACGACATCAGTCCCGCCGATCTCGCCAATCTCCTCACCAACGCCGGTCTAGCGGTGGATGCGGTCGAACCGCGCAACCAGGGGGTGCGGGGCGTCGTCGTTGGACACGTTCTCACTTGTGAGCAACACCCAAACGCGGACAGACTCCATGTCTGCACCGTCGATGTCGGTGAGGCACAGCCGCGCATGATTGTCTGTGGCGCCGCAAATGTCGCGGCGGGTCAACATGTGCCTGTGGCCCTCCCAGGGAGTTCCCTGCCTGGCGGCGACATCGGTGTGGCCAAGCTGCGGGGGATTGAGTCACAAGGCATGATTTGCTCTGCAAAGGAACTCGGTCTCGAAGTCCGACTGATGTCGAAAGCCCAGACAGACGGGATTCTCGTCCTGCCGGAAGATGCGCCAATTGGCGCGGATATCGTGGAGTTACTTGCCCTTGATGACACTGTTCTCGAGGTCGACTTGACACCAAACCGCAGTGACTGTCTGTCTCTGCGCGGTCTCGCCTACGAGGTCGGGGCACTGCTCGACCGGCCGGTTCGCTTTGATGAGTCCGGGCGCAACGGCGCAACGGCAACAGTCGGTGGGGGTGTCCGCGGCGCAGTTGGCGTGACGAGCGAAGCAGGCACCGCTCTGCCAGCCGTAGAGATCCAAATTGACACGCCGCGCTGCAGCCGTTACGAAGCGCAGGTTATAACTGGGCTCGGACAGGGGACGTCGCCACTGTGGATGCAGATGCGACTCCTCGCCATGGGGGTGCGCCCAATCAGCCTGATTGTCGATGTGACCAACTACGTCATGCTTGAATGGGGGCAACCACTGCACGCGTTTGACCTCGACCAGGTTCACGAACACACGATTGTCGTCCGTCAAGGCCGTGCGGGCGAACAGATTGTGACGCTCGATGGCGAGACTCGGGAACTGACCGAGGACACCATCGTGATCGCCGATGTTGACCGCGCGATCGGCATTGCGGGTGTGATGGGTGGAGCGAACTCGGAGATCACGGACGGCACACAACAGACCATTATTGAATCTGCCGCGTTTGATGCGCCGAGCGTGCGCCGGACCGGACAACGTCTTGGGCTGCGCTCGGAAGCGCAGCAGCGCTTTGAAAAAGGAGTCGACAGCAAAGCCGTGACTGGAGCGCTAGAACGCGCCACCGCTCTGCTCGAGAGTTTGTCCGGGGCGAAGCGGGTCGGGGAAATTGTCGTGCAGGTGAGTGAGGCGACGCCAACTGAAGGTGTGACGATCGCATTTTCGCCGAAGCGCTGCAACGACCTGCTTGGCACGAATTTCACACCGGCGCAGATAGAAGACGTGTTCCGCCGCCTTGGCCTGTGCGTAGAACAAGGCCAGTCAGCCAGTGAGTGGCAGGTGGCTGTGCCAACCAGGCGGCCAGACCTGCGCATCGAAGCTGACCTTGTGGAAGAAGTGGGACGCATCTGTGGCTTTGGTGAAGTACCGTCGACGCTTCCGGAAGGCCCAACGACGGTCGGTGTGCGCACCCGCAGTCAGCGTTTACGCCGCGCTACTCGTCAGGTTTTGCTGGGCTTTGGTCTGACCGAAGTGTACACGTACACGTTCAGTCACCCCGCTGCGCTCGTGCCGCTGCGCTTGCCCGAAGACTCCGCTTATCGCCGGATGATCCCGCTTCTCCGTCCACTCTCGGACGAGCGCATTGCCTTACGCACGCATCTTCTGCCAGGTTTGGCGCAGGTCGTTGCGCACAACCTGGCACGCGGCGTTGCAGGCGGGCAGGTCTTCGAGATCGGCAAAGTGTACTGGCCTGACGCGTTGCCTCTTGCAAAACAGCCGACTGAGCGTATGGAGTGGGCAGGGCTGTGGTTTGGTGCAGTAGACAGCGCTTTTGGTGAGCGGTCACGAAAGTACGACTTCGCCGATGTAAAAGGCGTAGTAGAGGGCTGGCTTGAAGCGATTGGGTTAGCAGACCGCGTTTCTTATGAAGCAGGCGAAGTCAGCTGGCTACACCCAGGTCGTACTGCCGTGGTGAAGATCGATGGGGAAGTGGTGGGCTTATTCGGTGAACTTCACCCGGAGACCGCTGCGAAGCTTGAGTTGGAACGAGCGCTATACGCACAGATGAATTTGGACCACATACTCGAGTTAACTATCCCAGTGTTGCGGGTGCAGAGTTTGCCCCGGTATCCTGCGTCGCGTAGGGACTTGGCGGTGGTTGTAGACAGCGTGCTGGAAGTCGGACGGCTAGTTGCCATTGCTCGCGACGTGGCGAGTGCGACTGGGAATTTCCTGGAGTCGTGTGAGGTGTTTGACGTGTACACTGGTACTGGCGTCCCCGAAGGAATGAAGAGCGTTGCTCTGGCGCTGACCTTCCGTGCCGTGGACCGCACCTTGACAGATGATGACATTGCGGTCGCCGAACGAGCTATCCTGAACGCGTGGGAAAGTCAAACAGGCGCAGTACTGCGCGGCTGATTCGACAGGGTTCGGCAGGAATTTCGCCTGCCGGGACGAATACCAAGGCAACAGCGGCTAGCCGGGGAGGGACGTCCAGTGGAGCGCAGTGGCACAAACAAAATTCGAGTAGACATACACGGGAATCAGTACACGCTCCGCGGCAGCGAGTCTGTGGACCATATGAAACAAGTCGCCAAAACCGTGGACGAACTGATGCGGGCGCTGTCCATGTCTCACACGTACTTGGACGCGAAACGGGTGGCTGTGTTGACTGCAGTAAATTTGGCCAACGACCTGTTGCTGTTGCAAAAGCAGTATGACGAACTGGTTGCGTTGCTTGATGAGCGCACGAAGTCA
>JAKAXI010000272.1 GCA_021816665.1 Bacillota bacterium
CCAACAAAGTGCTCCTTATACCCCCGTAACAGAGGTTATAACCTACTAACCTATAAGGGGCGAGGACGGGGCAAGGACCTCCATTTTCCCAGCCCTTTCGCGCCTGTCAAGGCTATCTGCAGTCTCTTTGCATACACATCCACTAACGAAGGTTTATTCGCTTCGCAACAGGTCCATCCTGCTGCAGGAGGACAAGCCAGTTAGGTGGGGTGATGGCAACGAGCGGCCGAGTTTTGCTGCTGAACGGAGTTGGGTTGTTGACGATCCCCGGTTGGTTTTGGGCGTTTGACACGTGGCTTCACCCGTCTGTCTGGGCGTGGCACGTCTCAGTGACGATTGCGGCTATCGCTGTCTGTCTGATGTTCCATGAGACACTGCACTATGCCGCAATCCGCGTTGCAGCTCCTGCCGCGCAGGTCCGCTACGCCTTTTACGGGGCGAACCCTTCGGTCCGCATCGAGGGGAGCTTGTCGACACGCGCGCGACTCATCTTCTTATTGACACCCGTCATCGTGATCTCGCTCATCACTTGGGCGATTGCCACACTCGCACCGATAGCAGCTGTCACTTGTGTCATTGTGGCCACGACCAACGCTGCCTCGTCCACCGCTGACCTCTGGCGCAGTGGAGAAGTTATTCTTGAGGCGTACCGCAACCGCGTTTTGCCTGATCACGATGGCTCGCGGACAGACCGCTCACCGACTTCGGCGACTTCCACAACGTCCGCTATGTCGCCGGCAGAAGGCACCGCGACGACTTCGGCAGCATCACCGGGTTCGCCTGCCTGCACCTCCGCGATGGCCCCAACGGAGAACACGGCTGCCTCACCCCTGCGGATCCGCTGATACTCCCTCGCCACGACCTCTGCTCCATAGCTGCGTTCTAGGCGCCGGACGATGAAGTGTCCATGCGCGACACGCTGAAAGTGGTCAGTGAAAATGAAGTTGACCGTTGCTCCGCCAACCCCGCCGATGAGCGGGATCAACTGCGCTGCGACTTGCTCGGAAACCGTTAGGCCGTAGCGTTCGGCGATGCGTTGAGCCAAGTGAACGAGCGCGGGCGCAGCTTTGCGTGAAGCCGCCTGGAGTCCTTTGTCGGTGACGCCGCCCGCAACGCCAGCTAGTCCCGCTCCGGCAGCCGCGACTTCCGCCACTGTGATGGACCCGGCCTGTCCCGCCAAATACGCCACCGCCTCGGCGACCGCGGAGTCGAGTGCCCTGCGCAGGCCGTAGTAAGCGCCGAGCGATGCACGACTGCCTTCTGTATACGACGCGTGGTTGTTTTGCCCGCGCGGAGTAGGCTGGCCAGCTGCGAGCGCCGTGCGAGAGTCGTCTGCGTTTGCGAGCGGATGCGCGGTGTCGAGCGCGAGCACTTCGACGCAGGCGAGGCGCGCTTCCGAGCTCGACAAGTCCTCGCCCTCGCTGCGCGCGATGTCTGCAATGCTGCGCAGCATGATGGCGGTCGAGAACGGTAACTCGAACAACACCCCCCACCCGCCGGCGAGGCCACCAGCGAACCCTGCCCCCGCCGCGAGCGCCTTGTGCGTCTTGTCAGCGGAGGGTTTACCGACTTTCGTCAGGTCGACCGACCGCAACACAAAATCGAGCGCGGAGCGCACTGCGCGATCAGTCGCTGAATCAATCCCCCGCTGCAGACGTTTTGGCATCATTTGCAGGGCTTTGTCGATCGGTCGCCCGACCACTCCGGAGAGCTTGTCCCCAAGCGTCGGGTGTTCGAGCAGGTCAACGGCTTGCGCCAGCCGATCCAAATCGAGCGCCGACATTTTCACGCTGTACCCCTCCACCGTTTGCTAGATTCGCTGCATCTATTAAAACGATTGCTAGATTCTCTGCATCGACTGAGCTGCATCGATTGAATCGAAGCGGGTCGAATTTTGCACAGCCTGTCTGCTTTTATCGTATCACGACTGTCGAGGTGTGAACCGATGGTTACCCACGCGTCAGTGTTCGTCATGGACGTTCGCCAATCAAGGCCAGTTTGAGTCGCCTGGCACCCTACCGCGACCTCCCACAAAAAGGCGTCGACCGAGCGCTCAACGACTCGCCCGAACGACGCCTTTTTGTTTCACCCTGTGCGATCCGACGAGGTCACGTACAAACGAGCGACTTACATTAAGCGGTGAACAAAGACCACTTCGCACAGGTCGAGGCCTGGTTCGTGGCTTCACCGTGAAGACTGTTGTCAGGGCACTGACACACCCCTGTTGGGCTCGTCGGCCTAACGGACTGACCTAGCACATGAATCGCACGCTCCCCGCTCCAGTAGCGGCAGGTCGCGCACACTTTCTGCGAGCGACTCCAAGTCGACATCGCAGACCCCTCCCCTCACCATATTACCCTTTACCGACCGCTCTTTTTGCGGCCATGTCTCTGTGGTGAGTTTTTCTGTCTACACCTTTTATATGGATCACGCAGGTGACACTTGATGTCACCCACGTTAACCCCATAACAACCAGCCATTCTCTATTCCAATTTATTCTAACCGATTTTTGGCATAATAGGTTAATAAATTTGTGGTAATTTCGTCACAACCCCCCCATTCGACATCGATTTCTCTTTGCATCGCAGATAAGATACACTCGTTTTGTGTACATATCATTCCGACAACCCGGGAGGTTCCTATGCAGGCACCGAGAGCGAAGAAAATCCCTTATCAACACGAACTCCATGGCGACGTCCGCCCAGACGAGTACTACTGGCTGCGCGAGCGGGATAACCCCGAGGTGATCGCCTACCTCGAGGACGAGAACCGCTACTACAAGGAACAGATGACGCCCCTCGAACCACTGACAGAAGCGCTGTTTCAGGCGATGGTCAAACGCGTGCCGGACGTTGAAGCAGCCGTCCCAGTCCAACTCGGAGATTACTTCTACTACTCTCGTATGGAGAAAGCGCTTCAATACCCGATTTACGCTCGCAAACGCGCCGCAACTCGAGCTGGCCTCGATACCGCCGCAGAAGAGGTGTTGCTCGACTTGAACACCATGGTGACGGACGGCGGGTACCTGGATGTCACCGTTCAGACGCTAAACGACGACCAGACTCTCCTCGCGTACCTCGAGAACCGCGACGGAACCGATCGCTACACCGCGTTCGTGAAGGACTTGCGAAGTGGGGAGATGCTCCGGGATCAAATCGACAACGTATTCATTGACGAGAGCCTTGAGTGGGACGCAACCGGACGATACCTCTTCTACATTCGCGTCGACCACACGCAGCGTCCGTTCCAACTGTGGCGGCACGAGCTTGGGTCATCAACGGACAGCGACACCCTCATCTACGAAGAGACCGACGCCACGTATGGAATGCGCCTGAGCAAGTCACAGAGCGGCGCGTACCTGTTCTTGCACACAGAAAACAAGGAAACGTTCGAGATCCGCTACCTGAAAGCCGACGAACCGACCAGCGAGTGGCGCGTGTTTGACGCAAGGCGCGCCAACATCCAGTACGATCTCGAGCACTGGGGCGACTCGTTTCTCATCCTCACGAACGAAGACGCTCCGAACTTCAAACTGCTGTCAGATCGGAA
>JAKAXI010000005.1 GCA_021816665.1 Bacillota bacterium
CTGAGAACACGCAGGGCCTGTTCTAGCAACTCTTGCCCGGTTTGATCTCCTTCCATGACCACAATCGTTGGACGATCCATGACATCACCCCAATTCTGCCGTTGCAGAGTTAGTGCGACAGCAGTTTTGTAATGAAAGACGCCGCGCCCCGGACCAGTTCCACTGACTCGCGCATGCGTTGCGGTGTGAAACGAGAAACGGGCCCTGACACTGAAAGAGCAGCAGCGATCTGCTGATCCCGACCAAACACAGGGACTGAGAGCGCAGCGGCGCTGACATCCCGCTCCTGAATGCTGACTGCGTAGCCGTCCTGACGGATTGCATCGAGCTGCGCCAACAATTCACTGCGGTCAAAGTCCCCGGGTACGTCGCCGGAAATCACTGCGTCGCGAACGGAGTCATCGGCGTAGGCGAGCAGCACCTTTCCGGAGGCACCGATATAGAGTGGGTAGCGTCGACCAATCGTACCGACATTGCGTACAGGCTGCCGACTCTCAACCGATTGAATGCGGACCCGTTCCAGAGCGGAGCGGACGTAAAGACTGACCGTCTCACCGATCGCGTCGCGCAGTCTCGTCATCTCTGGTAGCGCAAGTGCAGACAGCTGATCCGACTGATGCAAGCTGCTTAGCAGCTCGAGCACGCTCCAGCCGAGCAGGTAGCGGTCTGAGTCGCTCGCCTTGCGGACAAATCCTTTGACCTGCAGTGACATCAGCAGCCGGTAGACAGTGCTTTTGTGAAGGTTGACCTGCCTGGCAATGTCGCTCAGCGTCAAGCCGCCATCCGCCTTCGAGAAACACAGGAGGATGTCAAGCGCCCTGTCGACGGCGCGTACGGTCGCGGGCAGGCCGGTTGTCTGTGCCGATTCGTGCGATGCTGGTTCAGTCACTGTGTGGACCCTCCCGCAAATTGCACAGTGTGAAACTCAGTTCCGGGGAGTAGTGTAGCACAGTAGATTAAAAGGAACCACGAAGTCCATAGAACCGTCAATTTGCCGCACCTATCAGGGAAATCGGAAAACACAATCGCACCGATAGCGTCACCACACGGGGGTCCTGTCATACCATACACAAACGGTGGGCTGCTGCACAGAACGGGACACCAGCGACGCGTGCGTTCGTTGGTTGCAGTCTGCGATGGGAGGACAAGGATGGACCGCTTCACAGAGGCTGTACGCAGCTTTTTCGACAGGTTGAACCAGTACTGGATCACGGGCGACACGACCGCTCTCGCGAAGTCAGCGGGGTGTGACCCATCTGACAACGTTGTGCGCAGATGGTTGCAGCGAATCCAACAGAAGCAGCGCGAGCTTCGCAGGCGCCGAAGTCGCTTGCTGCGCACGCACACAAAGGTCACGATTGTTCAGATGGAGCCAGGGAGTGGTCAGACGGTGCGGATCATCGTCGATGAGTGCGTCACTTGGGTGTATCGGGATCGTCATGACTATGGTGTCGAGTCGCGCGTAATTCGGCATTGGCAGAAGTGGGCGTGGCGTAAAGACCGTTGGGTTCTGATCGAAGACAGTACGTCTACAGAGGAAGTGAAACGCAGCGCCGACGCGGCCATTGTTCAGGACGGCGGACCTTCATCGTTCGGCGTCTGGGGCGATGAAGTACAGGAGGTGCGGGCGAGTCGTTCGTCATACGACCGCGTGCGTGCTCAGCGTTACGCCGAACTTTGGTGGAACAGCTATAACCCTGCCTTTATCAAATTCATCGATGACGACTGCACGAATTATGTGTCTCAGTGTCTGCTCGCTGGCCACAGGCGGATGACGGGCGGGCAGAACCGTGCGACGGGCTGGTGGTATCGAAACGGCGACGCATCGCGGCAGCCACAGTGGAGTTACAGCTGGTCGGTCGCCAATGCGCTGCATCAGTACCTGGTTACAGAAGGGCAGGCGACCGTCGTGTCGGATCCGCGCGAGTTGAAGGTTGGGGACCTGATTATGTACGATTGGAGTGGCAACGGTCGAATCACTCATTCGACAATGGTGGTGGACTTTGACAGCTCCGGTGATCCGCTTGTCAATGCGCACACAATTTCGAGCTATCACCGGCATTACCAGTACCTTGACAGTCCGGCGTGGACATCGCAGACCAAGTACACGTTCCTGCACGTTCCGGACACTGTGTTGTAAGCTGCGGCCTCTGCTGCTTGGAGCCGGCCGCAGCCCTATTCCCCCGTGCAAAGAGGCGATTTACATGCACATTGTGTTGGTTGAGCCGGAGATCCCGGCCAACACTGGCAACATCTCAAGGACATGCGCGGCGACCGGGAGCGTTTTGCACTTGGTGCGCCCACTAGGTTTTTCAACGGATGACCGGCAGTTGAAGCGCGCGGGGTTGGATTATTGGCACTTGCTCGATATTCGCTACCACGACTCACTACAAGAGGTTTGGGACAAGCACCCGAAGGGGCGGTTTTTCTACCTCTCGACCAAAGGTACACACAGTTACACAGAAGTCGAATACCAACCTGACGACTTTCTCGTCTTTGGCAAAGAGACAAAGGGACTGCCGCGCGATCTGTTAGCCGCGCATCCAGACGAGACGCTGCGGATCCCGATTGTCGACGAGGCACGGTCGCTCAATTTGTCCAATTCTGTGGCGATTGTCGTGTTTGAAGCATTACGACAGCTTGGCTTTCCCAACCTGCGCGCTTGATCGCATTCGAATCTCACTACAGGAGGGTAACTACCCTGAAGACATCACTGAATACGCTGCTGTTTGACCTCGACGGAACACTGTTGCCGCTTGACCTCGATGTCTTTATGAAAGGGTACTTCCGCTCTCTCTTGCCGAGAATTTCGCATCTGTTGGAGCCAGAGACCGCGACAAAGGAGATTTGGGCGGCTACAGAAGCGATGATCCGCAATGAAGACCCGGATCTGACGAACGAGCAGGTGTTTAAGGCTGCATTCTTCGGCCGAGCGAATGTGACGGAAGAGGATATTTGGCCGCTTTTTGACGAGTTTTACCGCAGAGATTTCGCGGAACTGCGCAGTTTGTCCGAGCCAAGCGCTATTTCTCGGGAAATATGTCGAAACGCGATCGACAAAGGCTACCGAGTCGTGGTTGCGACGAATCCTATTTTCCCGGAAACCGCGATCCGCTGGCGCATGGAGTGGGCTGGGGTGGGTGACCTACCGTTTGACTTGATAACGACCATGGAGAACTCCCATTTTTGCAAGCCCAGCCCGAAATACTATGTAGAGATTATGGACAAACTCGACGTCTCGCCGTTCGAGTGCATCATGTTCGGAAATGACGTTCAAGAGGACGGAGTTGCTGGCAAGCTCGGTATGCAGACGTACCTCGTGACCGACTGCCTGATTGACCGCGGTGTCGGTCATCTGGAATTCGATCACCGCGGCACTCTGGCAGACGCTCGAGCGTTTATCGAGGCCCTGCCGGTGTTGTCAAAAACAGAGGGGAGCCATCAGTAAGACAGTGTCAACTGGGAGGGTTGAACCCATGCACCTTGCGTCATGTGGTTGCGCACCAGACCGTCAGCCCTCACATCGATCCAGTACAACGCACTGATGTGATTAGGCATCTTGTCCGCGTATTCGACAGTGATGTAGATGTACCCTTTCGATGACACTTGGGTGCCCTGAGGAATGGCTGTGAAATTTGGGTCCGTCTGGGCATTCGCTTGGATGCCTGGGATGGTGTTCGCGATTTTCACAGCTTCAGCGGCCGTGAACTGTGTGGTGACTGGTGCTGTGGAGTTTCCACTAGACCCGGTGGTGCTGTTCGTTGCATTGACGGTGGTGTTGCCTGCTGTGTTAGTTGTGTTCGAAGAACTCGTGTTTGACGGCTGGCTGGCACGGCTCGTTTTTGACAGGATGGTAGATTCGCCTTGTTGCACGACGGTGACCTGCGTCGCCAATTTCCCTAGGTCTCCGGACATCGTGGTCATGCGCCCAAGCAAGACAACCGAAACTGCAACGCTCGCTACGCTGAGTACTGAGATAATGGATAGAATCCAACCGATCGACTTTTTCACAAATAATCCCCCTCACGCAAGCTCTGCAGTTTTGCTTGCTTCGACAAAACCTGCCCTGATTCCTCTGGAAATGACAAGGGGTTAGGCCGGGCTCAAAAAGCGCTCACTGAAAAGCTGCACAGTACGCGCGGGTTCCCGCTCGCTCATCCGTAGTGGTCAGCGCGGTGAGGAAGCGTTATAGGCGACGTCCGCCAGGCTAGAGATCAAAGGTTATCAACACCAGTGTTGCTAACCTTTTCCGCGGTTTATCGCTAAGTGTAAAAGGCTGCCCTGCCAGGCATATCAAATGCCTTCGGGACAGCCTCTTTACAGCGGTTCTGTTGCCGACCCTCAGACGCTAAGCCATCGGCTAATGCAGTCGCTAGAGGTTACTTACTCACCACGTGAATCGGTGTGCCGAGAGCGACCTCGGAGGCCTCCATGACCATTTCACCGAGCGTCGGGTGTGCGTGAATGGTCAGCGCCACATCTTCAAGCGTTGCACTCATTTCAATGGCGAGGCCCAGCTCCGCGATCATGTTGGAGGCTTCTTCGCCAATGACCTGAGCACCGACCAGGAGCCCACTCTTCTTGTCAGCAATCAATTTTACATATCCTGCATCGGCGCCGAGGGCGACGGCTCGGCCGTTCGCGGCATACGGGAACCGGCCTGTCGCCAATTCGCCGTACTGCTGTTTGGCTTCGTCTTCGGTGAGTCCGACCGTGGCGATTTCGGGATCAGAGAAGACGACTGCCGGTACGCAGCGGTAGTCTACTACGCTTGGGCGGCCAGCAATCACTTCAGCCGCAACCTTGCCTTCGTACGACGCTTTGTGTGCTAGCGCAGGCCCCGGGACGATGTCGCCGATCGCGTAGACGTTTGGCACACTCGTGCGGCACTGCTCGTCGACCTCAATCAGACCTTTCGCACCGACTTTGATACCCGCAGTCTCTAGGCCAAGGTCGTCCGTGTTGGGCCGGCGACCGACAGTGACGAGTATGTAGTCGGCCGTAACTGTCTTCTCTTCATCGCCCACTTTGAACGTCAATGTCGCCCCGTTCTCGTCTTCAGTGACGGATTGCGCCATCGCGTTGGTGTGAATGTCGACGTTGTACTTCTTCAGGTTGCGCTGTACAAGTCGAACCAGCTGTGGTTCGAAGGTGGGGAGGATCGACCCTGTGCCTTCGACGATGGTCACCTTCGATCCGAACTTTGCATAGGCCTGACCGAGTTCGATCCCGATGTATCCACCGCCGACCACGACCAGGCGCTCTGGAACCTGGTCGAACATCAAAGCCTCAGTGGACGAGATGACGCGTTTGCCAAACGGCAGGGATTTCAGTTCAATCGGCCGTGATCCGGTTGCGATAATGCAGTGTTGAAACTTAAAGCGCTCGCTCTCGTGTTCTTTCATCACGCGGACTTCGTCAGGCTTTGAGAAAAACACTTCGCCTTGCACGAAGTTGATTTTATTACCTTTGAACAGTGTGTTGACGCCACCGGTCATCTTGTCGACGACTGACTGCTTCCACGTTTGCACCTTCGAGAAGTCCAGTTCCGCAGTCGTCTGGACGCCAGGGAACGGCGAGTCTTTGGCAGCCTCATAATGATGTGCTGCAGAAATCAGTGCCTTGGAAGGGATGCAGCCTCGATTGAGACAGACACCCCCGAGTTCGGCTTTGTCGACTACGGTCACCGACTTGCCAAGTTGAGCGGCGCGGATTGCGGCGACATAGCCGCCCGGGCCAGCACCGATAACCAGAACGTCAACTTCTTCCGTAAACTCTCCAACAACCATCTTTACACCTCCATCAGGAGCAGACGCGGATTTTCGAGCAGTCTCTTGATGTCGTTGACACACTGTTGCGCCAACACGCCGTCGATCATGCGGTGGTCAAAACTCAGCGAGAAAGCCATCATGTGGGCCCCAACCACTTCGCCGTTTTGCATAATGGGACGCTCTGTGATGCGCCCGACTCCGAGAATCGCGAGTTCAGGGTAGTTGATCACGGGCGTGAAAAACAACCCGCCTGCAGAACCGATGTTTGTAATGGATATGGTGCTCCCGCGCAGTTCATTGGCTCCGAGCTTTCCTTCCCGTCCGCGCGCTGCCAAGTCACTGATCTCGGCGGCAATTTGCCACATGTTCTTGCGGTCTGCATCCCGCACGACCGGAACGAGCAGGCCACGGTCGGTGTCGGTTGCAATACCGATGTGGTAGTAGTGCTTCACGACAAGTTCCTGATGCTCTTCGTCGTACGTTCCATTCAGTGTCGGGTGAATGCGCAAGGCCGCCACGAGTGCTTTGACGATGAACGGCAGGTAGGTGAGCTTTACGTCGCGCTGTGCTGCCATCGGCTTCAGTTCTTCGCGCATTTTGACCAGTTCAGTGACGTTTGCTTCATCCATCACCGTGACGTGCGGCGCTGTATACATCGACTTTGCCATCGACTTCGCGATCACTTTGCGGATCTGCGTGAGCTTAATTCGTTCTTCTAGCTCAGCGCTTGAAGCTGCGGCTGTCACAGCTGCCTCTACACGCGGCCCGTCTGCGCTTGGCGCCTCTGCCCCAGCCTCGTCAGCCACCACTTCCGACCCTTGGGAGGGGGTGACCGAAGCGTTTTTGTTCTGCAGGAACGTGTCCACGTCTTCCACCGTGATTTTACCATTCGGGCCAGTGCCGGTCACGTTCTCGATGTTCACTTGGTGGTCCCGTGCGTATTTGCGTACGCCTGGCGTCGCCAGAACTTCGCGTGCGGCGCTGTGAACGGAGACGGCCTGCGCACTTTCTGGTGCTGCAGGAGCCGCCGTTGTGGCTGTGGGGGGAACAGCCGCGGACTTCGCGTTCTTACCGCCATCCTCAGCTGTCGCACCGCGCATACCCTCCGCCTCATTTGCCTCGGTACCATCGCGCGCTCCACCCTGTGTAGCGTCCGTCACTTGTCGTTCCGTTTGCGTCACGGCATGACCGTCCGCGCTGACATTGCCTTCGCCAGCAACTTCCAAGGTCATCAGCAGGTCTCCGACAGTCGCCACCGTGCCCTCTTCCACGTGGATTTCTTTAACCGTCCCGTCGACAGGGGTCGGAAGTTCGACGAGTGCCTTATCGTTCTCCACTTCGGCGATGGCATCGTCTTCCTTGACTGTATCTCCGGGTTTCACCAACCACTTCCCAATCGTGCCCTCATGCAGACCCTCGCCAAGCTCCGGTAAACGGATTTCATATCGTCCCATGTGTGTCACCTCTTTCGAATGCGCGTTACAGACTCATTACTGCGTCAAGACCTTGTAACACCTGTTTGGCGTCCGGGAGCCACTCGTCTTCAATCAGGCCAAACGGGTAGATGGTGTCTGGAGGCGTGATCCGCCGTACAGGGGCCTCGAGGTGGAAGATCGCGTTTTCGTTAATTTGCGCGACGACTTCCGCAGCTACCCCTGCCGATCGCGGTGCTTCCTGAACCACTGCAGCGCGGTGTGTCTTTTTCACGGACCGCACAATCGTCTCGATGTCGATCGGCTTAATGGTGCGAAGGTCGATAATCTCAGCCTCGATGCCTTTTGTCTTAGCCCACTCGTCAGCGGCCTTCTTGGCCGTCTGAACCATAGCGCCGTAAGCAACAACCGTAATGTCTTTGCCCTCTCGCACGACTTTCGCTTGCCCGAGCGGGATGCGATAAGCCTCCTCAGGTACTTCTTCGCGGAAGGAGCGGTACAGTTTCATGTGCTCAAGGAAAAAGACCGGGTCTTCGTCTTCAATGGCGGACAACAGCAGCCCTTTCGCATCGTACGGACTCGACGGTACGACAACTTTCAGGCCCGGTGTCTGCGCGAGCAACCCTTCGAGGCTGTCGGAGTGCAACTCCGGCGTCTTTACACCACCGCCATACGGGGCGCGATAGACGATCGGGCAAGACACCCGTCCGTTTGTCCGGTAGCGCATGCGGGTCGCTTGCCCGGCAATCTGGTCCATCGCTTCAAACATGAAGCCGAAGAACTGGATCTCGGCGATCGGCCGGAACCCTTGCATGGAAAGGCCTGTCGCGAGGCCGGCAATGCCGGATTCCGCTAGTGGGGTGTCGAATACGCGGTCTACGCCGTATTTCTTCTGCAGCCCTTCCGTGGCGCGAAACACGCCGCCGTTCTTACCCACGTCTTCTCCAAACACGAGCACGCGCTCGTCGGCCCCAAGGGCGATATCCATCGCCTGAGTAATCGCCTGAATCATGGTCAGTTGTGCCATGTTACTTTTCCTCCTTGCCAGCAAACTCTTCGCGTTGGCGAACAAGGTCGCTCGGCAGTTGTGCAAACATCGAATCAATCAGACCTGGAATCGTCATTTTCGGATATTCATCGGCTTTTTTTAAGGCGTCGTTAACCGCCGTTTTGGCTTCTTCAATCGTTGTCTCTTCATCGCTCTCGGTCCACAGGTCTCGACTCTCTAGATACTTGCGGAACCGCACCAACGGGTCTTTGCGCGCCCATTCCTCTTCGAGGTCCTTTGTACGGTAGCGGGTAGGGTCGTCGCCAGACATCGTGTGGGGACCAAACCGGAAAGTCAGGCTCTCAATCAGAGTGGGTCCATCGCCTTCGCGCGCACGCTGTACGGCGTGCTGCGTGGCCGCGTACACGCCGAGAACGTCCATGCCGTCGACCTGCACACCGGGGATGCCCGCAGCGATCGCTTTTTGGGCAAGCGTTTCGGCTGCTGTCTGCAACCGGACAGGTACCGAGATAGCGAATTGGTTGTTTTG
This sequence comes from Bacillota bacterium, assembly GCA_021816665.1. GTDB lineage: Bacteria > Bacillota > Bacilli > Alicyclobacillales > Alicyclobacillaceae > Alicyclobacillus_L. Next base: position 8,743 of record JAKAXI010000005.1, read on the forward strand.
GACGATAAAGACGGCTGGCAGTCCAAACGCTCCAGCGAAGTTGATCCCTTCGTAGAAGTCACCCTGCGAAGTACCGCCGTCGCCCGTGTAGGTAATCGCGACGCGGGGCTCGTTGCGTAACTTGAACGCCATGGCGACACCGGAAGCCTGGACAATTTGGGCACCGATGATGATTTGCGGAGGGATAATGTTCACGCCTTGTGGGATCTCGCCACCATGCTGATGTCCGCGTGAGTACAAGAACGCCTGATACATGGGCCAGCCGTGCCACACAGCCTGTGGAACGTCGCGGTAGGCGGGGAGGATGAAGTCTTCCTTTTTGGTTGCATACTCACTGCCGATCATGGATGCTTCTTGTCCTGCCACCGGCGCGTAAAAACCGAGTCGCCCCTGTCGCGTTAGTTTGACCGCTCGCTGGTCCCAGACGCGGGTAAACACCATGCGCTGCATCAATTCCCGCAACTGTGCATCGGACAGTTCCGGCATCCATTCAGAGTCGACGACCTTGCCCTGTTCGTCGAGAACTTGAATATGCGGCACTGGTTTCGTTTCCATGACCAAACTCATCGTTGCGTCCCCTCTTTCTCTCCACTCGTATCTGCGTTTCATTGCGTCAAGTTGTGCACATTGATACAGTACTCATATATACTATAATACAGGTGAGTCGATGTGATATCAATCATCATTAAATAGAGCAAATACCTGTATCATGCATGGTTCATATTGATATATAACAGTTAGCGTGTGATAGTACAGATGAACTATATGTGCATAGGCACCCCCGGATTGATTTCAAAAGGAGGCGTATCTTGATGCCGGACAACACGAGTTCGTCCAGTTCATTTGACGCTCGTTATACCCGCCGTGTTGTGGAAGCACACAGCTTGTACAGTACCCATTTACAGGAGGAACGAACCATCAAAGTCTGTCTCCCGCCAGGCTACGATTCAACTCGGAACTACCCTGTTGTTTATTGTCAGGACGGGAACGAATTTTTTACACACGGGCGGATCGCTACAATTTCTAATCAGATGGTTGCAGAAGGGCGACTTGACCCACTGTTGATCGTCGGCATAGCTGTCAATCGTGCGCACCGCACAGAGGATTACGCAGTGGGTGGCGCGCGCAGTGAGGCTTATCGCCGATTTGTGGTAGAAGAGTGCGTCCCTTATGTTGAAAGCCACTACAAGGTGGACGCCGGGCGGCGCATATTGGCGGGGGTGTCGCTTGGCGCAGCAGTATCACTGAACTTAGCCTTAAGCGACACAGCTTCTTTTCCTTGGCTACTGTTGTTTTCTGGCGCCTTTTACCCAGAGGCACAGAGCGCAGCAAGGTTCTCAACGAGTCTGTCTGACTTGTCATGCTACATGGTTGTCGGCAGGCAGGAGACTGCGCTCGAAACAGACACTGGAACACACAATTTCTATCAACTCAGCGCGCAGATGCGAGATATTTTGACAGCCGGGGGCGCTGAGGTTTCGTATCACGAGGCGGATGGTGAACACCTCTGGGGTTTCTGGCAAGCCCACTTGCCGGACGCTTTGGAGTTTGTCCAAACTCACGTAAAATAGCGTCTTGTCGAAAATTTCTACGGACGTCCAGAGACCCATTTGCATATCGTGTGATACGCATAAATGGCATGTTCTCGCGGTGCGGTACTTGCCTGATGGATAGACAGTCGACATTTGGCCAAGGGGCCGCGGAATATAGTCAAATAAGCGTGAAGGTCGCTCACTCTCTGAGGCGGTCGGGGGACACGGCCAGGACTCACCCGTTTGCGCCCTCGATCCCACTACGAAGGGCTCTCTGCCCGCAGCAAAGGGGGATGCCGAATGGGCTTTCTGGAACGTCTCAACGCTTATCGAGCCGAGGAAGAGGAATTGCGCTGGGAAGGGACGTTCGCGGACTATCTCGACGTGGTTTCCGAAAATCCGCGTGTTGCCCAAACGGCGCATGCGCGTATCTACGATATGATCGCACAGGCGGGAATCGACACAGGTGCTGACGGTCGACGCCATTACCGCTTTTTCGAAAATGAAATATTCGGCCTCGACGCCACCCTCGAGCGCTTAGTCGAAGAGTACTTCCACGCAGCAGCGCGTCGACTTGATGTGCGCAAGCGCATTTTACTCCTGATGGGTCCCGTCAGTGGTGGCAAGTCGACGATTGTCACCTTGCTCAAACGTGGATTGGAACGCTTCAGCCGCACACCCGAAGGGGCCCTCTACGGAATCAAAGGGTGTCCGATGCATGAGGAGCCCTTGCACCTCATTCCGAATGAACTGCGTTTAGACTTCGAAGCGCAGTACGGAGTGAAGATCGAGGGTAACCTCTGTCCGTCGTGCCGGCAGCGGCTTGAGGTCGACTATCACGGAGACATGGAAAAGTTCCCGGTCGAGCGGATCCTGTTTTCTGAGGATAATCGCGTCGGGATCGGCACATTCAGCCCGTCCGACCCGAAGTCGCAGGACATTGCTGACCTGACAGGCAGCATCGACTTTGCCACCATTACAGAGTACGGGTCCGAGTCCGACCCGCGGGCGTACCGTTTCGACGGAGAATTGAACAAGGCCAACCGGGGACTGATGGAGTTCCAGGAGATGTTGAAGAGTGATGAGAAGTTTCTCTGGCACCTGCTTAGTCTCACGCAAGAAGGCAACTTCAAGGCAGGCCGGTTTGCGCTGATCAGCGCAGATGAAATGATCGTCGCGCATACCAACGAGGCCGAATACAAGTCGTTTATTTCGAACAAGAAGAATGAAGCGCTGCAATCACGCATGATTGTCATGCCAGTGCCATACAACCTCAGCGTCGACAACGAAGTCAAAATTTATGAAAAATTGGTAAAACAGAGTGATATCCGCGACATTCACATCGCGCCTCACGCGCTGAAGACGGCCGCGATCTTCTCGATTCTGACGCGGTTGCGGGATTCGAAGAAGCAGGGGGTGGACCTGCAGAAGAAACTGCAGTTGTACAACGGTGAGACAGTGGAGGGTCTGAAGGAGGCGGATCTGAAAGAGCTGCGCGCCGAGTTCCCCGATGAAGGGATGGGAGGGCTCGACCCGCGTTACGTGATCAACCGAATTTCAACTGCGCTGATTCGCCGTGATACAACGTGCATCAACGCTCTCGACGTGTTGAGGGCGATTAAGGACGGGCTTGATCAACACGCCTCGATATCCAAGGAAGACAAGGAGCGCTTGCTCAACTTCGTGTCCGTTGCGCGCAAGGAGTTCGATGAACTTGCCAAGCTTGAGGTGCAGAAGGCGTTTGTCTATTCGTTCGAGGAGTCGGCCAAGACGCTGCTCGAAAACTACCTCGACAACGTCGAAGCATACTGCAGTTGGCAGAAGATCAAGGACCCATTGACGGGCGAAGAAATGGATCCCGACGAGAAACTGATGCGTTCCATTGAAGAGCAGATTGGCATCTCGGAGAACGCAAAGCGTGCCTTCCGAGAGGAGATTCTGATTCGCATCTCGACGTACGCGAGGCGCGGCAAGCGGTTTGAGTACAACTCTCACGAGCGGTTGCGCGAAGCCATTGAGCGCAAGTTATTTGCGGACTTGAAAGATGTGGTGAAGATCACGACGTCCAGCAAGACACCGGATGAACAGCAACTGAAGAAACTGAACGAAGTCGTGGCGCGGTTGATCGATGAACATGGGTACTGCTCGGTCTGTGCAAATGAACTGCTGCGCTACACGGGTAGCCTGCTGAACCGTTGAGAACTGTCAGGCTTGGTCCTGTATCTTATTTTCACGGCCTGCCCTCGTGGCCAAACAAGCCTTGGGCGGGCCTCATTTCACCCGTGACCGCTCTGAAGGAGGGAGCAGCGATGGCATCTGTGGAGTTCACACTGCAGAAAGAAGACTGGTCCCTGCACCGTAAGGGGCACCAAGACCAGGAACGTCACAGGGAAAAAGTGAAAGAAGCGATCAAGGAGAACCTCGCAGATTTAGTCAGTGAAGAGAGCATCATCATGACGGACGGGCGCCAGATTATTAAAATTCCGATCCGGTCGCTTGAGGAGTACCGGTTCCGCTACAACTTTAACAAAAGCCGCCAAGCGGGCTCGGGTGACGGCGATTCACAGGTCGGTGACGTGATTGCAAAAGGGTCTCCCGAACAGGGCAAGCCAGGTGCGGGACAAGGTGCCGGCGACGGGCCCGGTCAGGACTACCTGGAAGCAGACGTCGCGCTTGAGGACATTGAACAAGTCTTGTTCAGCGAGCTCGAATTGCCTAACCTCGCACCGAAGGCACCAGACCGCGTGGTGGCACAAGACATCGAGTTCCGCGACGTTCGGAAAAAGGGTCTCATGGGCAACATTGACAAAAAACGCACGCTCATCGAGGCCATTCGCCGCAACCAGAAGGAGGCCAGCGTACAGATACGCATTCTACCCGACGACCTGCGTTTCAAGACGTGGGATGAAATCGAGAAGCCCGATTCGAACGCTGTGGTTCTGGCACTCATGGATACGAGTGGTTCTGTGGACGCCACTGGATTTAATAAAGAGTGCGCTATCCCTGTGTCGGAAAGCGCTCCGCTATTGCCAGTCCTTGTCCACTAAATGAATGTGTGCCAACTGATCGCGAAATCCCTTGCGGAAGTTCTCTAGGTATTCGTTGCGCAGCGATTGTTGCTCTTCCAACTCTGCTGGTGTGAGCGGGGTTACTTTCGATTTTCGCGCCAATTCATTCAGTCGATTCAGCTTTTCCTTCTCGAGCATGCCAATCCCTCGCTTCATGATTCCACTCTGACATGGTGTTGGTATTTAGGTAGTGTGCCACAGATCCCGGCTGTCACTACGCTTCTTGTCGTTGCAGGAGAACGTCCAACAGAACTATGCCGGATGGTACCATAGTAGTGGAGTCGGAATACATGAGCAATCCGGCAAAGAAAACACCAGCTGGAGGTTAGGCGGTGCGGCACGTGGAGTCAAACATGGACATTGAGGATCAAAATCCCCAACCGCTGTCCACGACGATCGAGTCTGCTCTTTCAACTAAAAAACTCGACCACTTTAAAGGTCTGTCGATGGTGCTGTTAGGTGCTGTCCTGTGGGGTGTTTCCGGGACTGCGGCACAAGTGTTATTCCAGCGCTACGGGTTTAACCCGGGCTGGTTGGTCACGGTACGGATGAGCGTGGCTGGACTCGTCCTGTTGGCTGGCGTGTCGATCAAAACAGGTCTGACTTCGACAGTTTCGGTGTGGAAGCACAAGCCAGACGCTCTGAAACTAGTCTTGTTTGGCATTGTTGGTTTGCTTGGGGTGCAATACTCGTATTTTGCAGCAATCCGCTACGGGAATGCTGCGACGGCAACGATGCTTCAGTACATGGGGCCGATATTCATCACTGTGTATACTGCGTTGCACCAACGGCGGATGCCTAACGGCGTACAGACGGCGGCAGTTGCCATGGCATGTGTTGGCGCGTTTTTGCTCGTTACTGACGGGAATGTTCACCGTTTTTCTGTTCACCCACAAGCAGTGTTTTGGGGGCTGGTGTCAGCTTTAGCGCTCGCATTTTACTCCCTCTATCCGCAACACCTACTCCATAAATACGGCTCTGCCAACATTGTAGGTTGGGCAATGTTGATCGGTGGGATCGGTATGTCGTTCATCACTCCACCGTGGCATTTCACAGGTCATAGCTCGTTTGGAGCCTGGTGGCTCGTTAGCTTTGTCGTGTTATTCGGAACGCTCATTGCGTTCTATGTGTATATTGCGAGTCTCAAATTCATCTCCGCATCGGAAGCAAGTCTGTTGGCATGCGCTGAACCATTGTCCGCATCAATCCTGGCAGTTGCAGTTTTGCACGTACACATGGGATTAGCTTCAATGCTAGGCGGACTGTGCGTGCTGGTGACGGTGACACTGCTCGCCAGCAAACGGTCAGCGACGTGACTGAACGGTTCAACATGAGAGGTATTCGGTCAATCAAGACGTCAACCTTTAGACCTTGCGAGCAGAGCCCTGGCGCCATAAGCTTACTCCGCCGTACACCAAGCCTCCAAGTACCGCCCACGGCAGAAGCCAACTGACCACTTTGAGCAGCCCTAAGCCGGCGCGGTGCATAAATGAAGCGACTGCGCAAGCGGAGCCCAAACTGGCTTGCTGCCCTGGTGAATTGTTTCACCAGCGTCTGCCACCGATGTGCTGTTAGGCATCTGCCTGAGAAAACCACCGTGCTTGCCTGGTGCCGTCACAGCGAGCGCCGCGATCAATAACAATACAATTCCGCCCCCGACTGCTCACCAAACTTTTCGCCGAGCAAATCTCAAGTGGACTAGCAACCTTTGTCGCCGAGACGACGAACTCACACGCATCACGAGAGTCGCCCTTCACCACTGGCTGCTCGTTTCTCATACAGACGTTGGCCGGCTGACTAGGTTGCACCCCGGTTCACCGGTTTTTTGATCCCGGTGTCGAGGTCGACGGGTCAGTGGGTCAGCGGTTGCCCGACAGCTAGCCGTGAGGTGGAGCACATCGGACAATCCACTTCGCGCATACGGTGGAGCGAAGGGGGGAGCGGACTGTGGAAGTGAACGTGAAACCCTCGTTTGCCACGGGCGCACCGCCAATTACCGACTGGCTGAGAGAAGAAATGCGACGGTTTATCTCCGGGAAAGTTGGCTGTGATGTTCAAGTCCACATCACGATGCCTGCTGAGAGTGTGGAAACAGCCACAACGGGGAGTAGCGAGACGTTGGCAGCGGACGAGCACAGCCGATGTAGAGGCGAAGGCATGTGATGAGGGTCTGTGCAGTATACGCGCGCGTGAGCACAGACAGGCAGGGGGAGAGTCTCGAAAATCAGGTGGACTATGCCAAGGAGTACATCAGGCGACTAGGCGACGAGTTTGAAGTCGACGCGACTTGCGTCTACACAGACTTTGACCAAAGCGGTTACTACACCCGCTTCATCCAGCGCCCAGCCATTAAGCGCGCGCTTGAGGACGCGAAACAGGGCAGATTTCACGTGATCGTATTCAAGGAGATCAGTCGAATCAGCCGTGACCAAGCGGAGCACATCGAGATCGTCAGTCGATTTCAGATGCACGGTGTGCGTGTGATCGCGATCAACGACAATGTCGACAGTGACCGCCCAGAGACCCTGGATTTGCTTGGCATTCACTCCGTCATGTCAGAGATGGAGAGTAAACGCATCAGTTCACGCGTCTCGTCTGGGAAAAAGTCTCTGGCTCGCCGCGGCGTGTGGCTCGGGGAAGCGCCAATCGGCTACCGTCTCTCCGAAAAGACTCGTCGACTCGAACTTGACCCTCAGTTTGCTGCTACGATTGTTGCAATTTTCCGGATGTATGTCAGCGAGAATAAAGGCACGCTGCGAATTGCAGACCAACTCAACAGAACCCACCAGTACAGCAAAAACGGTAAACTGTGGTCCCGCTTTACGGTGAATCGAGTGCTGCGAAACCCGGTTTATGTCGGTGACACCGTGTATGGTCGGACGCGCAACACGCTTAAACGGATCTTTGACGAACGCGGCTACCGGAAGCAAAGGGCCCGGCAATCTTTGCCGGAAGACGAGTGGGTGACAGTTCGGGACACGCATCCGCCGCTCGTTGACCGGGTGGTGTTCGACAAGGCGCAGGCGTTATTGCGATCCCGAAGTAAACCTGGCGCGAAGCACACCAAGCATCCGCTGACAGGCCTCCTTCACTGCGAACGCTGCGGTGAAGCGATGATCTGCCAGGCACAACGTCAGGTCAAGCGGGAGTATCGGTATTACGTCTGCTCCAAGGCGTTTCGCTTTGGTCGGTCGATGTGTAGTCAGCCGAATATCAGGGCGGATGAACTAGAACAGGCCATTTGGACCTGCTTGATTAGCCTTCTCAGTCCACTGCAGCAGGCGCAAGTGACCGTCGAACCGGTGTTGCAGACGACGGCCGTCGAGCAGGAAATCGCGCGACTGAGAAACGAGATCGACAAGACGGAACTCGCCCTAGAAAGGTTGTTGCTCGACGATTCGATACCAGTCCATACGGCAAGTCGTCTCAAGGAGCGATACATCTCGACGATCAACCAAATCAATTGTGAAGTCGACGAGTTAGAAGTACGCCGTCTGCGCGAACGGGGTAATGAGCGCGTGAACTACCAGGTCCAGGACTACCTGCAATGGCTAGGCAGTCTCGGGCACTCAAACCCGGACGAACTGCGGCGGGTGCTGCAGAGTGTGCTTCGGCGCGTGACAGTGAACGGCAAACAAATTACCTCGCTGGAACTCAACTACCGACTGCCTTAGACATCATTCCTTTATTCAATTCTGATGCGCCCATATCGATGGGGATGTTTGAAAAGTATTGCGCTCGTACCTTCTTCTTCTGGATGACGCGGTTTTTGCGGACCAAGTACGACAACGTGCAAATCCGCTACATCGCGCACCATACGGAAGCCAAGGAGGTGAGCGAGGAGCACTTCTTTACACGTGGGGAGAGCGGGGGCACCATCTGCTCGTCGGCGTACGACTTCGCGCTACAGATGGTGGAGCGAGAGTACCCGACAGACCGTTACAACCTGTATCCGATTCACTTCTCAGACGGCGATAACCTTACTTCTGACAACGAGAAG